>NZ_JAHVCI010000025.1:13495-56240 GCF_019265565.1 Cellulomonas sp. PS-H5 | reverse complement strand
CCGACGCGCCGGCACCGCCGGACGCCGCGGCGCCCGACGTCCCCCGGCCGCCCGAACCGCCCCGCGACCGCGACGGCTGCGCGGGCGCCGCGACCGGCGCCGGCGCGACGTGCGCCGCCACCTCGCCGACCAGCGCCGCGATCA
The DNA here is from genome assembly GCF_019265565.1 of Cellulomonas sp. PS-H5. Taxonomy (NCBI): domain Bacteria; kingdom Bacillati; phylum Actinomycetota; class Actinomycetes; order Micrococcales; family Cellulomonadaceae; genus Cellulomonas; species Cellulomonas sp. PS-H5. The sequence goes on along the minus strand of NZ_JAHVCI010000025.1, from coordinate 56,096 downwards.
CCGGCGAGCCCGGCGCGACGCGCTGCGGGGTGACGGTGATCTTCGCCTTGCGGGTGAGGTCGCGGACGTCGCCGGCCTGCTCGGGCAGCATCACGGTGACGACGTCGCCACCGGAGCCCGCGCGGGCGGTGCGGCCGGAGCGGTGCAGGTACGCCTTGTGCTCGGCCGGCGGGTCGACGTGCACGACGAGCTCGACGTCGTCGACGTGGATGCCGCGCGCCGCGATGTCGGTCGCGACCAGGACCTTGACCTCGCCCGAGGTGAACGCCGCGAGGTTCCGCTCGCGGGCGCCCTGGCCGAGGTTGCCCTGCAGGTCCACGGCGGGGATGCCGTCCTGGGTGAGCTGCTTGGCGAGCTTCTTGGCCTGGTGCTTGGTGCGGGTGAACAGGACGCGGCGGCCGGTGCCGGAGGCGAGCTCGCGCACGACCTCCCTCTTGGCGTCCGCGTCGGCGACCGCGAGCACGTGGTGCGTCATCGTCGACACCGGCGCGACCTCGGGGTCGACCGAGTGCGTCGTCGGCTTGTCGAGGTACCGCTTCACCAGCGTGTCCACGCCGTTGTCGAGCGTCGCCGAGAACAGCAGGCGCTGGCCGCCGCGCGGCGTGCGGTCGAGCAGCCGCTTCACGACCGGCAGGAAGCCGAGGTCGGCCATGTGGTCCGCCTCGTCGAGGACGGTGATCTCCACCGCGTCGAGCGAGCACAGGCCCTGCTTGATGAGGTCCTCGAGTCGGCCGGGGCACGCGACGAGCACGTCGATGCCGGCGTTGAGCGCGCTGACCTGGCGGCTCTGCGCGACGCCGCCGAACACGGTGGTCGACGACAGGCCCGCGGTGGCGGCGAGCGGCTCGATGGTGGCGTGGATCTGGGTGGCGAGCTCGCGGGTCGGCGCGAGGATCAGCGCGCGCGGGCGGGCCTTGGCGCGCTGCGCCTTCGAGTCGGCGAGCCGGGTGACGACCGGCAGCGAGAACGCGAGGGTCTTGCCGGAGCCGGTGCGGCCGCGGCCGAGCACGTCGCGCCCGGCGAGCGTGTCGGGCAGCGTGGCCGTCTGGATGGGGAACGGGTCGGTGATCCCGCGCTGCGCGAGGGACTGCGCGAGGGCGGCGGGCACACCGAGGTCGGTGAAGCGAGGCATGAAGGGGCGCCTTTCCGGCGGTGGTCGGGGTCCGCGGCCGCTGCGCGCGGGGCGGCGACCGGCGCCGGCGGCTCGGTCAGGCGAGCTTCTGCTGGCGGCGCAGGGCGCCCTGCGTGCGCAGGACGTAGGAGAACAGCTCGTCCGTCTCCCGGTCGGAGGTCTCCACGAACCGGCAGCCGTAGTGCGTCCCGGAGCGCGAGGGCTGGGCACGGACGACGACCGCCTGCAGCCAGAACGCGGCGGACAGCTCGGGGAAGACGAACCTCACCTCGCTGCCCAGGGGCAGCTCGGTCTGGCTCATCATACGCATCCCGTGCGCGGAGACGTCGAGGACGGTGAAGACGAACGGGACCTCGTCGGCCTCGCCGTCGACCGCCTCCGCCTCCGCTGCGGGGGCGGCTCCGTGCTCGTGCTCGTGCTCGTCCGGCACCGTCGCCAGCCGCGCGAAGCCCTGCACCTCGACGTGCACCGCCACCCGCGCGACGGCGCGCTTCTGCAGCGTCGACAGGAGCTCGACCCCGACGAACCCGACGGTGTCCGCCGTGATCCGTGCGACCTCGCCCTGGTAGACGCACTCGCCGCGGGCGTCGTCCAGCACCCGGAGCAGGTAGACGTCGCCCTCGGCCACGCCCCGCACGATCCCCTCGAAGCCCGCCCAGAGCACACCGTCCTCGAAGGTGCGGACGTAGCCGCTGAGAACGGCGTGGCCGTCGTGCTCGATTGAGCAGAGCGCGAGCTCGTGCATGCAGGCAGATCCGTCCGGGGGGGTGATCAGGGCGTGGGCGGGGCGACGTTACCCCGAGGCAGGACGCACGCACGTGCTCCGAACGGGTGGGGATCCGTGTCGCGACAGCTTCTCACCCGCCGCCGGCGCACCCGTCCGCCGCAGCTCGGGCAAATCCGACGTACCGCCACAACGCGGATCTTCTCGCCATTTCCGGCAACGGGCCCTTACCCTCGGCCCGAGACCGGTGCGGACCCGCGCCGGCCCGACCCTCCGAGCATTCGAGGCTGAGCTGGCTACCCCGACCCGGCGCTGGCCCCTGACCCGGTACTTCGCCGTCGTCAGTGTCGTCGCCATGCTCGCGCTCGGCGCCGCGCTCGTGTGGGTCACCGGCAACGTCATGCGCGAGCAGGCCCAGCGTGACGGGATCGCCCTGGCCCGCAGCATCGAGTCGTACGCCTCGTCGTCCGTGCCCGAGGAGGCGTTCACCGTGGGCGTGCTCGCGCCCGAGCAGGCCGCCGCGGTCTCGGAGCAGGTCGCCGGCTTCCGCGAGCTGCGCCGGCTGCGGCTGTGGACCGTCGACTCGACGCTGCTGTACGACTCGCAGGCCGACGCCACCGGGTTCCCCGACGGCGAGCGGCTCGACGCCGCGGTCCGGCAGCGCGAGCCCGACGCGCGGGTCGTCACCGAGGTGCGCGGCGAGGAGTTCGGCGGCTCGGAGTCGACGCTGCTCGACGTGTACGTCCCGGTGCGGCACGACGGCGTCGTGGTCGGCGCGGCCGAGGTGATGCTCGACTACCAGGGCACGACCGACGCGGTCACCAGCGCCACCCGCACCGTCACCCTCGTGGTCGTCGGCGGGCTGGCGCTGCTCTGGGTGCTGCTGTTCCGCACGGTGTGGAACGCCTCGCGCCGGCTGCAGTCCTCCGCCCTGGAGAACGCCCGGCTGGCGCTGATCGACTCGCTCACCGGGCTGCCCAACCGCCGGATGCTGGGCGACAAGCTCGAGCGGTCGATCGCCGAGGCCGAGGCCGCCGGGACGACGGTCGGGCTGGCGCTGCTCGACGTCGACCGGTTCAAGGACATCAACGACTCGCTGGGTCACGACCGCGGCGACGAGCTGCTCGAGCAGGTCGCCCAGCGGCTGCGCGGCGCGCTGCGCGAGCACGACATGGTGGCGCGGCTCGGGGGCGACGAGTTCGCCATCGTGCTCACCGACGTCCGGTCGGTCGCCGACGCCGACGCCGCCGCCCGCCGGGTGCGCCAGCTGTTCGTGCCGCCGTTCATGCTCGGCGACCTCGCCCTGCACGTCGACACCTCGATCGGCGTCGCCTGCCTGCCCGACCACGCCGACGACGCCTCGTCGCTCATGCGGATGGCCGACGTCGCGATGTACACCGCCAAGACGCACCGGCTCGGGGTGTCCGTGTACTCGCCGGAGGAGGACGACTCCTCCCCCGCCCGCCTCGTCCTGCTCGGCGACCTGCACCGCGCGCTCGGCGTCGACGACGAGCTGGAGCTGCACTACCAGCCGAAGATCGACCTGCGCACCGGCCGCACCGTCGGGCTCGAGGCCCTGATGCGCTGGCGGCACCCCACCCGCGGGATGCTGCCGCCCGACCTGTTCGTCCCGCTCGCCGAGCAGTCCGGCCTCATCCACGACCTCACCCGGTACGCCCTGCGCGTCGCGGTCGCCCAGCTCGCCGTGTGGCGCACCCAGGGCGACCCCGTCCCGGTCGCGGTGAACCTGTCCGCGCACGACGTCACCTCGCACGCGGTCGTCGAGGTCATCGAGGACCTGCTCGCCCGGCACGACGTCCCGGCGGAGCTGCTCGAGGCCGAGATCACCGAGACCGCCCTGGTCAGCGACCCGTCGCGCGTCGTCCCCGTGCTGCAGCGGCTCGGCGACGCCGGCGTCCGGGTCTCGATCGACGACTTCGGCATCGGCAACACGTCGATCTCCCAGCTGCGCGACCTGCCCGTCCACGGTCTGAAGATCGACCGGCTGTTCGTCGCCGACCTCACCACCCGCGGCGGCGAGGGCTCCGAGGTCATCGTCAAGGCGATGGTCGACCTGGCGCACTCGTTCGGGCTCCAGGTGGTCGCCGAGGGCGTCGAGGACGCCACCACCGCCGAGCTGCTGCGCCGGCTGACGGTCGACCAGGCGCAGGGCTACCTCTACTCGCCGGCCGTCGCGCCGGACCGGCTGCGGCCCGAGGACCTCCCCCGTGACCCCGCCTCGCGACACGCCGTCACGTGACTTCACTCCAGAAACGGGCAGAACGCCTCAAGGTGCGTCACCATTCGTCCGATAGGCCCTGGTAACACCCGTTCCGATCACCCGTGAGGATGACCACCCGGATGGACGAGCTGCTCCGCGAGATGATCACGCCCCCGCCGCCGCGGCGGGACCCGGCGCGGCGCCGCCGCCTGGTCGCGACCGTCGGGATCCTCGGCATGGCCGCGCTCGGCATGACCTCCCTGGTGACCTCCGCGATCTTCACGGACAACGACGACGCCGGGCGCTCCGGCATCATCACGGGCTCTGTCGACATCGAGGCCGGCGAGGACGCCGCGTTCGCGCTGCCGCCCGGCAACCTCGCCCCCGGCGACGAGATCTACAGCCCGGTCACCGTCACCAACGCGGGCTCGCTCGCCCTGGTCTACGGCGTGCAGTACGCCGCCACCAGCGACGCCAAGAACCTCGCGGCGACGCTGTCGCTCGACGTCTTCGCCGTGCCCGCGGCGCAGTGCACCGAGGCCGGGCTCGCCGGTGCCGCGCCGATCGGCTCCTCGGGCGCCGGCCTCGCGACGACCGCGACCGAGATCGTCCCGGTCGACCGGTCGCTGTTCTCCTCCGCGGCCGAGGACCTGTGCGTCCGCGTGTCGGTCCCGCAGGAGATCGGCAACGAGTACCAGGAGGCGTCGGCCGACCTGCAGCTGACGTTCGTCGCCGAGCAGGACCCCACCGACCCGCACCGCTGATCCCGCCGGAGGCGCTGAGACGCAGATGAGCAGGAGGCCGGCCCCCACGGTCGAGCGCCGGGCACCCCACCCGGAGCGGCCGCGGCACGCCACCCCCCAGTCGAGGGGCCGCCGCGCGGTGCGCACGGCCCTGTGGACCGTCATCGTCGTCTGCGGCCTCGCCTACGCCACCTCGCTCGCGGTCCCGCTGTGGTTCCAGGCCAACGGCCAGCGCCTGCTCATCGTCACCTCCGGCTCGATGTCCGGCCCCGAGCAGGGGTCGTTCGACGCCGGCGACGCCGTGGTCATGCGCCGGATCGACGACCCGTCGCAGCTGCGCGTCGGCCAGGTCGCGACGTTCTGGCCCGCCGGCGGCGACCAGCTCGTGACCCACCGGATCATCGCGCTGCGCAACCTGCCCGTCCTCCAGCAGGACGCCGCCAGCGGCCGCATGGTCCAGGCCTACGACCCCGAGACCGGCGACGCCCTGACCCGGCCGTACATCTACACCAAGGGCGACGCCAACACCGAGCCCGACCCGAACGCCACCCCGCTGAGCCAGGTCCGCGGCATCATCCTCGACGTCTACCCGCGCTGGGGGTGGGTGCTGGATTGGGCGGGCTCGGCGCAGGGGCGGGCCGTGATGCTCGTGCCGCCGCTCGCGGCGCTGGCCACGCTCGAGGTGCTCTCCCTGCTCGACGACCGGCGCGCGCGCCGCGCCGCCGGCGAACGCCGACCGTCCGCGCGCGAGCGGCACGACGATGCGCTCCTCCTCGGCTGACCGGCGCCCCGCGACGGGGGCGCGGGAGGCGACCGGTGGCGCGGCGGGCGCTGCCGGCGCGGCAGGCGAGGCGGGCGCGGCGCCGGACGCGGGCGAGGCGCCGCTGCTCGGCCGCTGGGGCCGGCTGGTCCTGGCGACGCTCCTGGTCGGCGCCGCGCTCATCGGCCCGGCCGCAGGGTTCGCGTCGGCGCAGTTCGGCTCGACCGCGACGGTGACCATCACGATCACGATCACCCCGACGGACGGCGCGACGCCGGCCCCGACGGACGCCCCGACCGCCGGGCTGGACGAGCCGACCCCGCTCCCCTGACTCGCGCCCGAGCGCGCGCGACCGCGGCCCTCGCAACGGACTCCACGACACCTGTCGCCGAGATGGCAACTCTCGGCTGAGCGCGGGACGCACGGCGCAGCCGAAAGTTGCCATCTCGGCGTCCGTGCACGGGCACGGACGCGGCGGCGGCTCGGGCTCGAGCGGCACCACCCGAGGGTCGAGGCCCGGGTCGTCGCCGTCACTTGTGGTCGACGGCGGTCCTGTGACGCACGTGCTCGCCCTGGAGTTCTACGTATATTCAATCCGTCGTAGCGCTCGGTGGCGGCAAGATCGACCTTTCCTGTCGTCCGCTGGCGCTTCACCGGACACAGCCGACGCCATGCACCACGCGCGAGAGCGTCGTTGCATCGCGGTGCGTGCGTCACATATATTCAACATGCTCACTCTCGCCGCGACGGCGCGGCGGGTCGATGACGACAACGGAGGAGCACGTGGCTCGATGGATCGAGGACCTCGTCCGCGAGGTCGGCACCGCCGTCCGGGAGCGCACCGACGCGACCACGGCGCAGCGGTTCGAGGCCGCCTACGGCGACACGCTGCGCCGCACGGTGCAGCCCCAGCCCGACGGCACGGCGTTCGTGGTGACCGGGGACATCCCGGCGATGTGGCTGCGGGACTCGAGCGCCCAGCTCGCGCCCTACCTGCACGTCGCGGGCGACCACGCCGAGGTGGCCGACCTGCTGGTCGCGGTGAACCGGCGGCAGCTGGACCAGGTCGCCCGGGACCCGTACGCGAACGCGTTCAACGCCGGCCCGAACGGCGCCGGGCACGCGGGCGACCGCACGGAGCAGTCGCCGTGGGTGTGGGAGCGCAAGTACGAGATCGACTCGCTCTGCGCGCCGCTGCACCTCGCGGCGGACATCCGGCGGGTGACCGGCCGCACCGACCACCTCGACGAGCGGTACCGCGCCGCCGCCCGGGCGACGATCGCGCTGTGGCGCACCGAGCAGGACCACGAGGCCCGCTCGCCGTACCGGTTCGAGCGGGACGACTGCCCGCCGTCGGACACCCTGGTCCGCGACGGGCGCGGGACGCCGACCGCGGTCACCGGGATGTCCTGGTCCGGGTTCCGCCCGAGCGACGACGCCTGCCGGTACGGGTACCTCGTCCCGGGGAACGCGTTCGCGTCCGTCGTGCTGGCGGACGTCGCCGACGCGGCCGACGACGTCCTCGGCGACCCCGACCTCGCCGCCGAGGCCCGCGCGCTGCGCAGCGAGCTGGAGCGCGGCATCGCCGAGCACGGCGTCGTCGAGGTCGCGGGACACGGCGCGATCTACGCGTACGAGGTCGACGGGCTGGGCGGCGCGCTGCTGATGGACGACGCGAACGTGCCCAGCCTGCTGTCGCTGCCCTACCTCGGGTGGTGCTCCCCGGAGGACCCGCTGTACCTGGCCACCCGGGAGTTCGTGCTCAGCCCGGACAACCCCACGTACCTCGTGGGGACCGCAGCGCGCGGCCTCGGCAGCCCGCACACCCCGCCGGACCACATCTGGCCGATCGCGCTCGCGCTCGAGGGCCTCACCAGCACCGACGACGCCGAGCGCGCGCGGCTGCTGGACACCCTGCTGGCCACCGACGCCGGCACCGGGGCGACGCACGAGTCGTTCCACAAGGACGACCCGACCCGGTTCACCCGGGAGTGGTTCTCCTGGGCCGACGCGATGTTCTGCGAGCTCGTGCTGGAGGTCGCCGGGCTCCGCACCGCCGCCCGCCCCACGCCCGCCCCGCGCGCCGTCGCCGGGAGCGCGTCGTGACCGGGGCGGTGGCCACCGCGCCCGCGCGGGCGCCGCGGCGGGCTCCCGCGCAGCGGCCGGTCAGCGCCACGGCGCGCCAGATGCGCCGCGCGGGCTGGTGGTTCCTCGCCGTGCCGCTCGGGCTGTTCGTCGTGTTCATGCTGCTGCCGATGGGCATGGCTGCGGTCATCAGCCTCACCGACTACGCGATCATCGGCGACACCGCCTGGGTCGGCTGGGAGAACTACGCACGCATCTGGGACGACACCTTCTTCTGGACGGCGCTGCGGAACACCGCCCGGTACACGCTGATGTACGTGCCGCTCGGGCTCGTCGTCGCCCTGGGGACCGCGCTGCTTCTGAACCGCTCGTACCGGGCCGTCCGGCTGTTCCGGACCCTGTTCTACATCCCGGTGGTCTCCTCCACGGTCGCCACCGCGACCATCTGGTACTGGCTGCTCAACCCGCAGAAGGGTCTGCTCAACGTCGCGCTCGGCTGGTTCGGCATCGACGGCCCGCGCTGGCTCTACGACTCCCAGTGGGCGATGACCGCGATCGTCCTGATGAGCGTGTGGGCCGGGTTCGGCACGAACATGATCATCTTCCTGGGCGGCCTGCAGGGGGTGCCCGGCGACCTCTACGAGGCGGCCCGCCTGGACGGCGCGAACCTGTGGCAGCAGTTCCGGTACGTGACCCTGCCGTCGCTCACCCGGACCACGTTCCTCGTCTCGACGCTGCTGATCATCGGGGCGTTCCAGGTGTTCGACCAGGCCTACGTCCTCACGAAGGGCGGCCCCGGGAACTCGACGGTGACGATGGTCTACTACATCTACAACAAGGGCTTCGGCTCGCTGGAGATGGGCTACGCCTCGGCGCTGTCGTTCGTGCTGTTCCTCATCATCCTGGTGTTCTCGCTGGTCAACGCGCGGCTGAACCGGCCGGGCGACAGCGGCCGCGTCCGCAGACGGCGCGTGCCCGCCGCGGTGCCGAGCACGGTGGCCGCCCGATGACCGCCGTCGCCGAGCGCCCGGCCCCCGCCGCCGCTCCGACCCCGCCGACATCCCGCCCGCGGCCGCGCTCCCGCCGCCGGCGCCTCGGGGCCGCGGTCTGGTACGTCGCCGTCACGGTCCTGGCGGTCGTCATGGTCGCGCCGCTGGTCTGGACCCTCGCCACTGCGTTCAAGCCGGCCACCGAGATCCTGTCCGGCGCGCTGTCGCTGATCCCCGACAACCCGACGCTGGACAACTTCGCGCGGGTGTTCCAGGACGTGCCGTTCGGCCGGTACTTCGTCAACTCGCTCGTCCTCGGGATCGGGGGCGCGGTGACGAACGTGTTCTTCGGCGGGCTCGGCGGCTACGCGCTGGCCAAGCTCCGGTTCCGGGGCCGCGCCGGGGTGTTCGCGCTCTTCCTGTCGTCGCTGATGATCCCGGGCATCGTCACGATGATCCCGACGTTCCTGATCCTGCGGCACTTCCCGCTGGCCGGCGGGAACGACCTGCTCGGCCAGGGCGGGCTCGGCCTGCTCAACACCTACGCGGCGGTGATCGTGCCCGGCGCGGCCGGGGCGTTCGCGGTGTTCTTCATGAAGCAGTTCTTCGAGACGCTGCCGGACGAGCTCGGCGAGGCCGCGCGCATCGACGGCGCGAGCGAGTTCCGCATCTTCGTGCAGGTGTACTTCCCGCTGGCCCGCGCCGGCCTGGCGGTGCTCGGGATCCTGTCGTTCCAGGCCGGCTGGAACAACTTCCTGTGGCCGCTGATCGTGCTGAACGACCCGTCGATGATGACCGTCCAGGTCGGGCTGTCGTCGTTCGTCAACGACTACGAGACCGCGTTCGGCCCGCTGATGGCCGGGACCGTCGTCGCCAGCCTGCCCGTGCTCCTCGTCTTCCTGGTCGCGCAGCGCTGGATCATCGAGGGCGTCGCCCACGTCGGCAGCAAGTGACCCCCCACCCCGCCCGTCCCCTGACCCCCGCACGCCCCGACCCATCCCTGAGGAGAGCTCGATGAGGAGATCTACCACCACCGGCGTCGCCCTGGCGCTCGCGTCCCTGCTCACCGTCACCGCCTGCAGCAGCGGCGGTGGCGACGGCGGCGGGACCGGCTCCGGCGACGGCCCCGAGCCCGTCGTGTTCTGGGGCTCCTGGTCCGGCGACCAGGTCGCCCAGCTCGAGGAGCAGGCCGCCGCGTTCAACGCCTCGCAGGACGACTACGAGGTCGAGTACGTGTCCCAGGGCCTCGTCGAGGAGAAGCTGCTGACCGCCCTCGCCGGCGGCGCCGTGCCGGACGTCGTGCTCTGGGACCGCTACCAGACGTCGCTGTACGCCCCGAAGGGCGCCCTGGCACCGATCGACGACATGGTCGCCGCGGACGGCGTCGACCTGGACGCGTTCTACGCACCCGCGCTCGGCGAGATGGAGGTCGACGGCGCCCTGTACGGCCTGCCGCTGCTGGTCGACAACCGGTCGCTGCTGGTCAACCAGACGGCGCTCGACGAGGCCGGCGTCGCCGCGCCGACCACCTGGGACGAGCTGCGCACCGCCGCGGTCGCGCTGACCCAGCGGGACGGCGGCACGCTCGAGCGCGCGGGCTTCGACCTGAGCGACCCCGGCCTGTTCAACATGTTCCTCACCCAGGCCGGCGGCTCCCTGCTGAACGACGACGAGACCGAGACGGCCTTCAACAGCCCCGAGGGGCTGGAGGTGCTCGCCCTCTGGCAGGACCTGATGGACGAGGGCGTGTACGAGCTCGGGTTCGGCGACGGCACCGACCCGTTCGCCGAGAGCACCGTCGCGATGAAGCTCGACGGGCCGTGGGCCCTGGCGACGCTGGACCAGGTGGACGGGCTCGACTACTCGGTCGTCCAGCCGCCCCGCGGGCCGGCCGGTCCGGGCGCGTACATGGGCGGGTTCGGCCTGGTCATCCCGGAGGGCGCGAAGAACCCCGAGGGCGCCTGGGAGTTCATGCGCTGGTGGACGACGCAGCCGGAGAACGGCGTCGCGTTCGGCGAGATCTCGGGCTGGATCCCGGCGAACGTCGAGGCGGCGAACGACCCGTTCTTCACCGAGGACCCCCGGTACGCCGCGTTCATCGAGACCATGGACTACGCCCAGGTCCGGCCGAGCGTCGAGGGCTTCTCGGACGTCGAGGGCAAGGCGCTGGTGCCCGCCCTCGAGCAGTTCATGGCCGGCGAGCTCTCGGCCGAGCAGGCGCTCCGCCAGGCCCAGGAGCAGGGCGACGCCCTGCTCGCCGCCGCGCGCTGACGCGGCACCCCGGCCCGCGTCGCCCCTCGCGGCGGCGCGGGCCGGGCCCGACCACCCCTCGACACCCGGACGGACACCCCGCATGACGACGACCGACCACCCCGGCCAGAGCCGGTCCGCCGACCTCGCCGACCTCGCCCAGCGGAGCCTGGACGAGCTGTTCGGCGCGCCCTGGCCGCAGCACCTGCACAACAGCCACCCCGCCGGCACCGGCACCCCGGACACCTTCAACTACTGGTGGCTCGCACACGTGGTGGACGCCCGCGTCGACGCCTGGGCCCGCACCGGCGACCCCGCGTGGCTCGACCGCGCCGCCGAGACCGCGCGCAACGTCGTCGAGCGGAACGGCGGGTCGCTGTTCAACGACTACTTCGACGACATGCTGTGGTTCGGCCTCGCCCTGCTCCGGCTGCACGAGGCCGGCGGCGACCCGCGGTACCGCGACGACGCCCTGGCCATCTGGGACCACGTGGTCGAGCACGGCTGGAACGACCACCAGGGCACCAGCCTGGCGTGGCGCAAGCAGCAGCTCGCCTACAAGAACACCCCGGCCAACGGCCCGCTGGTGATCCTCGCGCTGCGGCTGGAGCGGGCGCTGCCGCCGGGCACCCGCGACTTCCGGGAGTACGCGGGCACGGCGCTCGCCTGGCTGGAGCGCACGCTGGTCGGCCCCGACGGGTTCGTCGAGGACGGCATCAACCGCGAGGGCGACGGCCGGGTGGACGTGCAGTGGCGGTTCACCTACAACCAGGGTCTCTACGTCGGCGCCCTGGTCGAGTGGTGGCGGGCCACCGGCGACGCGACCGCGCTCGACCGCGCGACCCGCACCGCGCGGACCGCGGTCGCCGAGCTGAGCGACGGCGCCGTGTTCCGCGACGAGGGCGACGGCGGAGACGAGGGGCTGTTCAAGGGCGTGTACTACCGCTACCTCGGCGCCCTGCTGCCGCACCTACCGGCCGGGTCCCCGGACCGGGTCGCCCTCGAGGGGTTCGTCCGCGCCGGCACCGACGCCCTGGTCGAGCACGGCGTGCACGACGGCGTCCTGCGGCCGGGTAACGACTGGAGCCGCCCGACCGACGAGCCGATCCCGTACTCGACTGCGCTCAGCGCGATCATGGCGCTCGAGCAGCGCTGGCGGGTCGAGGCCGGCTACCCGGAGCCCGCGGGTGCGCCCGCGGACCGGGTCGCCGCGGCCGGCTGACGACGCGCCGCTCCACGTCACGCCCCCGTCGGTCCGCTCAGCGGGTCGGCGGGGGCGCCGTCGACTCCCCCGGCACCAGCTCCGTCGGCAGCATCACCTTGTCGACCGTGCGGGGGTCCGCGCGCTGCCGTCGGACGCCGTCGATCGCGCGCTCGCCGAGCGCCCGCTGCTGCTGGCGCACGTGGGTGAACCGGAACAGGCCGTCGTCGAACGCCGCGTCGGGATGGTCGAAGCACACCACCGAGACGTCGTCCGGCACGCCCAGCCCCAGCCGCCGGCACGCCTCGCGCAGCAGGAGCGCGATGTTGTACTCGGCCGCCAGGTAGCCGGTCACGTGCGGGTGCGCGCGGACGAACTCCACCAGGCGGTCCACGTCCTCGTCCTTGGTGACCGTGCTGCCGGGCACGGTGGACCCGATCTCCCGCAGCTCCGCCGTGCCGTCGAGCGTCCGGTGGAACGCGGCGTGGGCGTGCACCCAGCCGTTGCGCCGCTCCTCGCTCGTCGACACGTGGCTGGCGGCGCTCACGAACCCGACGCTGGTGTGGCCGAGCTCGAAGAGGTGCGCCGTCGCGGCGATCGCGCCCGCGAGGTTGTCCGAGCGCACCGCCGACACCGGGATGCCGTCGTACACGCGGTCCAGGATCACCAGCGGAAATCGGCGCGTCACCAGCTCGAGCGCCGCCGGCGGGATGTACTCCGACGACGACGGCTGCAGCACGAGGCCCGAGACGCCCGCGTCGAGCAGCGACCGGATGCTCGCGTCCTCCACGTCGACGTCGCCCGACGACCGCATGAGCACGAGGTGGTCGTCGGTCCCGGCGCCGGCCAGCAGGCCCTCGAGCACGCGGCTGCCGAACGTGTCGTCGAAGTTCGTCACCACGCACCCGATCAGCGGGCGGGCCGGCACCGCGCCCGCGGCCTGCGGGGTCGTCGGCTGCGCGCTCGTGACGAAGGTGCCGAGCCGCGGCCGCCGGACGATCAGGCCGTCGGCCCGCAGCAGGTCGAGCGCGCGCTTCACCGTGATGGCGCTCACCGCGTACTCCTGGGACAGCTCGGCCTCGGACGGCAGCCGGTCGCCCACCGCGTACGTGCCGTCCCCGATGCGATCGCGCAGCGCGTCGTAGACCTGCCGGTAGAGCACCACGCGTGACCTCCGTCGATGTCGTTCGATCATATTGAATCTATCGGCGCGTGCCGCCGCGCGTGCCCCAACGCGCCGCGCAGCGTGGTGCGGGCGCGGCAGACTGGCGCGCAGCGGGGGCGCGACGGAGCGGCCCCGCCCGACGGACGGGGTGGGCATGCTGCTCGAGGACAGGATCGCGGTCGTCTACGGGGCGGCCGGCGCGGTCGGCGGCGCGACCGCCCGGACGTTCGCGCGGGAGGGCGCGCACGTGGTGCTCGTGGGCCGCCGGCGCGACCCGCTGGACGCGGTCGCCGACGACGTCCGGCGCGCCGGCGGGCACGTCGAGGTCGCCGTCGTGGACGCGGCGGACCCCGAGGCCGTGGACGCGCACGTCGGCGCCGTGGTCGCCGAGCACGGCAGGCTGGACGTCAGCCTGAACGCGACCAGCCTGCGCGGCGACCTCCAGGGGACGCCGCTGCGCGAGATGCCGGTCGACGACTTCCTGCTGCCCGCGATGACCGGCCTGCGCTCGCAGTTCTGCACCGCCACCGCAGCGGCGCGCCGGATGACGGAGGCGGGCTCGGGGGCGATCCTCACGCTGTCCACCTCGGCGGCGGCGCTGGCGGGCCGGGACCGGCGGTTCCACGCGACCGGCGGGTTCGGCGTGGCGTGCGCGGCGGTCGAGGAGCTGACCCGCTCGCTGGCGGGCGAGGTCGGCCGGCACGGGGTCCGGGTGGTGTGCCTGCGCCCGGACGCGCTGCCGGAGACCTGGGGCGAGCGGACCCCGGCGGCACGGGAGGCGGAGCGGTTCATGACCGACGGCACGGCCCTCGGCCGGATGCCGACGCTCCAGCAGGTGGCGGACGCGGCGGCCTTCGCGGCGTCGGACCGGGCCGGCGCCGTCACCGGCGCGATCCTCGACCTGACGTGCGGCTCGGTCATGCAGCGCTGACCGCCGTGCACGAGCGCGTGAGGTCGGGGCGCTCGAGCGCGGGGCCGGGCGCGCACCGGTCGGGCGCCGGGGCGCGTAGCGTCGGGAGGACCATGGGTCGGGAACCGTTCGCGGACCGGGCGCAGGCGGGCGCCGCGCTCGCGGGGCGGCTCGCGGCCTCCGCTAGGGCCTCCGCTCCCGCCAGGCCCACTCGTGACCTGCCCGCGCCCGGGTGGCCGGGCGTCGTCGTGCTCGCGCTCCCCCGTGGCGGCGTGCCCGTCGCCGTCCCGGTCGCCGAGGCGCTCCGGGCGCCGCTCGACGTGCTGGTGGTGCGCAAGCTCGGCCTGCCGCGGCAGCCGGAGCTCGCGATGGGCGCGCTCGCCGGGCTGGGCGGCGAGGTGGTGGAGGTGCGGCACGAGCCGGTGCTGCGCGCGGCCCGGGTGCCGGCGGCGGTGCTCGACGCGGTGCGCGCGGCGGAGCTCGTCGAGCTGCGGCGGCGCGAGGCGGCCCTCCGGCGCGACCTGCCCGCGCTGCCCGTGGCGGGGCGGGCGGTGGTCGTGGTCGACGACGGGGCGGCGACCGGGTCGACGGTCCGCGCGGCCGTGGCCGCGCTGCGCCGGGGCGGCGCGGGGCAGGTCGTCGTGGCGCTGCCGGTGTGCCCGCCCGACACGGCCGCCGTGCTGACCGCCGAGGCCGACGAGCTGGTGTGCCTCCGGTCGCCGGCGCGGTTCCAGGCGGTGGGGCTGGAGTACGCGGACTTCGCACCGCCGCGCGACGACGAGGTGGCGGGCCTGCTCCGGGCGGCCCGCGCGGCGCGGCCGGCCTAGGTGCGGGTCAGCTGAACCCGATCGCCCGCTGCGCCACCCGGTACGCGAGCACCGAGACCCGGCGCCCCGCGGGACCGGGCAGGTTGGAGATCTGTCCCAGCACCGACCAGCGCACCTTGCGGTACAGCCACGGGTCCTGCGCGCGCAGCTCGGACCACAGCCGGTCCTTCTCGGCGAGGTGCCCGCGCGTGCCCGCGCGGATGAGCAGGATCGACGAGACGGCGCAGATGATCTCGACGTAGTGCAGCCGGTAGGCCCGCAGCCGCCGGTCGGCGACCCGCACCCGCGACAGGTGCTCGAGCATCAGCCGGTTGACCCGCAGCTGCTGGTCGATGCGCCGGATCATCACCGCCTCCTGCACCGACTGGTCCGAGCGCCCGATGAAGTACCGGTACAGGTCGACGTCCAGGTAGTACAGCGTCGACACGTGCGCGAGCGGCACCAGCGCGTACAGGTTGTCGACGTAGAACGTGTGCTCCGGCAGCACCAGGCCCGCCTCGCGCAGCACGGCGGTCCGGTACGTCAGCGCGTGCATCATCAGGTACTGCCGCTTGGCGAACCGCCGGGTCTGCCCCCAGTGCAGCACCCGCCCCGCGGGCAGCGCGCCCTGGTAGCGCACGACGGTCTTGGTGCGCTTGCCGACCTTCTCGTACACAAAGTTCGACACCAGCAGGTCGACCGGCCGGCCGGCGTCGAGGAACCCGCGCAGGGTGGCCAGCACCGACGCGAGCGCCGGGCCGTCCACCCAGTCGTCGGCGTCCACGACCTTGAGGTACGCGCCGCGCGCCTCGGCCAGGCCGGCGTTGATCGCCGACCCGTGGCCGCCGTTCGGCTTCGAGATCAGCCGCACGGTGCCGGGGTGCGCGGCCTCGTACTGCCGGGCGAGCGCCGCGGTCCCGTCCGTCGAGCCGTCGTCCACGACCAGCACCTCGACGCCGTCCGACCCCACCAGCGAGTCGAGGGCGCGCGCGAGGTACGGCTCCGCGTTGTACGCGGGGACGACGACGGTCAGGACGGGGGTGCTCACGCCGAGCGGACCTCCGTGGCGTCCGCGGCGGCGGCCGGAGCCGCGTCCTCGGGGACCTGCTTGAAGATGACCTTGAAGATCGGGAAGAACACCCAGAACGAGATCGCCGCGTTGATGATCATCGTGACGAAGTCGGCCAGCGTCTCGCCGGTGCCGCCGAGGCCCCAGGTGTCGATGAACAGGTCGTAGATCGGCGCCTTGTACAGGCCCTGCAGCGCGGCCGCGGCGATCGTGATGATCACGTAGGCGATGGCGTACCAGGTCGCGGCCTTGGCGACCGACGAGTTCGACTTGAACGTGATGCTGCGCTGGGCGAAGAAGTTGATGACCTGGGCGATCAGCAGGGTGATCTGCACGGCCAGGAAGTATGCCAGGCCGCCACCGCCGCCCGGGAGGGCGCCCTCGGCGTAGTCGAAGACGAAGTACTGCGAGCCGTCCGGGTTGGACCCGATCGGCCAGACCTGGAACGAGGTGTCGACCAGCGACGTCATGCCGAACAGCCACTTGATGAGCGGCATGAGCGCGAGCTGCAGCACGGTGATGCCGTTGCTCAGCACGAAGAAGACGACGAACTGGGCGACGCCCGGCCGCTTGGTGGCGAACCGGCCCCAGGCGTCCTTGAGACGGGTGAACATACGAGCGGGTCTCTCTTCCAGGAGGTCAGGCGTCGCCGCGCAGCTGGCGCGCGGTCTCGCGGTTGGCGCGGCGGTTGCGGAGGAACCCGCGGATCGTGGCACCGGCGCCGGCGAAGAAGTGGCCGTTGACGATGCGGACGATGCCGTCCACCATCTCGGCGCTGACCATGCCGTTGGTCATCTTCCCGATGGCCCGGAACGGCATGTTGAGCAGGAACAGGATGTTGAGGTCGGGCTTGCCCTTGCGGTCGGCGCGGTCGCGCAGCAGCGCGAGCACGCGGTACGCCAGGCGCGCGAGCGGGCTGCGCGCGGTCTGCATCCGGCCGAGCGCGTCGTTCACGCCGAGCGGCCCGGACCAGGAGGCCGGCGGGACCGGCCGGCCGAGCAGCGCCGCGAAGTCGGCGTCGGGCACGTGCCGGACGTCGCCGGTGCGGTACCGGACTGGGACCGGGTCCTCCGCCACCGGCGGGACGGTCCCCGCCACCTCGACGGTGGCCTTCTCGGCCAGGTCCGCGACGTTCGCACCGGCGAGCACGGTCCAGGTTCCGCGCTCGACCTGCCACGCCCCGGTGCCCACGTCGAAGTGCCGGAACGCCGCGTCGCCCAGGGGGACGGTCACGGTGGTCGACTCCCCCGGGGCGAGCTCGACCCGGGCGAACCCGGCGAGCGTGCGGTCCGGCCGGTGCACGCCCGGCGTCTCGCGCCGCACGTAGACCTGCACCACGTCCGAGCCCGCGACGGCGCCCGTGTTGGTCACGGTCACCGTGGCCGCGTCGGCCGTCGCGGTCAGACCGGAGTACGCGAACGAGGTGTACGACAGCCCGAAGCCGAACGGGAACGTCACCGGGACGCCCGCGGTCGTGTAGTACCGGTAGCCGACAAACAGGCCCTCGCGGTACTCGGCGGTCCGCTGCTGCCCGGGGAACGTGTCCGCGGTCGGGGTGTCGGACAGCCGCACCGGCACGGTCTCGGCGAGCCGCCCGGCCGGGTTCGCGGCACCGGTCAGCACGTCGAGCAGCGCGCCCGCGCCGGCCTGGCCGGACAGGTAGCCGTGCACCAGCGCCTGCGCGGAGCCGAGCCACGGCATCTCGACGACGCCACCGGCGGCCAGCACCACGACGGTGCGCGGGTTCGCGGCGTGCACGGCCTCGAGCAGCTCGGTCTGCGCCGCGTGCAGCGTGAGGGTCGACCGGTCCAGGCCCTCGGACTCGGCGATCTCGTCCAGGCCGAGGAACAGCAGGGCGACGTCGGCGCCGCGGGCCGCCTCGACGGCCTCGGCGCGCAGCGCGGCGTCGGGGGTGCCGTTGCGCCGGAAGCCGGGCGCGAACGACGTCATCTCCAGCCCGGAGTCGCCGATCACGTCGAGGACCGAGTCCAGGCGGGTCGGGTTCACGGCCGAGGAGCCGGCGCCCTGGTAGCGCGGGGTGCGCGCGAAGTCGCCGATCACGGCGACCCGGGTCCCGGCCGCGAGCGGCAGGATCGCGTCCTCGTTCTTGAGCAGCACCGCGGAGCGGGCCGCGACCCGGCGGGCCAGCGCGTGGTGCGCGGCGTCGTCGACGGCCGGGGCCGTGCCGGGCTCGCGGGCGTCGGCCACCAGCCGCAGCACCTCGGCGGCGCGCGCGTCCAGGTCGGCCTCGGCGAGCGCGCCGGACCGCACGGCCGCGACGAGCTGCCGCGCGGAGTCGAGGCCCGCGGCCGGCATCTCGAGGGTCCCGCCCGCGGCCGCCGCGGCGACGATGTCGTTCGAGCCGCCCCAGTCGGAGATGACCGCGCCGTCGAAGCCCCACTCGTCGCGCAGCACGGTGCCGAGCAGGAACGGGTCCTCGTGGGCGTAGGTGCCGTTCACCAGGTTGTAGGACGACATGATCGTCCGCGGCCGCGCGGTCTCGACGACGATGCCGAAGGCGGTCAGGTAGATCTCCCGCAGCGTCCGCTCGTCGACCACGGAGTCCGACGCCATCCGGCGCAGCTCCTGGGAGTTCGCGGCGTAGTGCTTGGGGCAGGCGGCGACGCCGGCGGACTGGATGCCGCGCACGTACCCGGCGGCCATCCGCCCGGCCAGCAGCGGGTCCTCGGAGAAGTACTCGAAGTTGCGCCCGCCCAGCGGGGACCGCTTGATGTTCAGGCCCGGGCCGAGCAGCACGTCGACGTCCTGGGCGGCGGCCTCGGCGCCGAGCGCCCGGCCGACCTCCTCGGCCAGCTCGGGGTCCCAGGTGTTCGCCACGGCCGCGGCCGTCGGGAAGCAGGTCGCCGGCTGCGACTCGGCGATGCCGAGGTGGTCCGCGGCGCCGGTCTGCTTGCGCACGCCGTGCGGGCCGTCCGCCAGCCAGATCGAACGCACCGAGTGCCGCGGCAGGTCGTGGGTCTCCCAGACCGTCTTGCCGGTGAGCAGGGCGGCCTTCTCCAGCAGGGTCAGGTTCTCGATCATGACGTCCTCGGCGGTGGTGCGGGGGGGGGGTGGTCCGGGGCCGGGGGCCGCGGCCCCGGTCGCCGGGCCGGCAGTGGTGGGCACTGCCGGCCCGGCGGGGCGGCTCAGCGGGTCAGTGCCCCGCGGAGACCGGCTCGGCGTCGCCCTGGGGCGCCGCCGGCTCGGCGGTCTTCCGGTGCCGGAGGACGCGCCGGGTGACCATCAGCGCACCGGCCACGACGAGCAGGCCGACCAGGATCGACGCGCCGATCTGGATGTAGACCCAGGTGGGCGGGGTGTAGGAGACCGTGGCCCCCGGCGCCAGCCCGTTCACCGCGTTGGAGTTCGCGACCGTGAACAGGATGTTGTGGGTCGCCTCGCGGATGTCCGTGACCGCCTTGGCCGAGGAGGTGTCCCCGAACGACTTCGACGGCTGGAAGGTGAGCGTCAGGTCGGTGCCGGCGCTGATGCTCTGGTTCGGGTTCATGTACGGGTAGAGGTTGAAGTCCGAGATGGCGAAGCCCTCGAAGCCCCACTCCCCGCGCAGCACGTCCGTCATCAGCGCCTCGGAGCCGCCGGCCCAGGTGGCGCCGATGCGGTTGAACGAGCTCATGATCGCGGTGGAGCCCACCGTGGTCGTCTCGATCGTGCCCTCGTCGTCGGCGAGGTACGGGACCTCCATCGAGATGTTCTTGACGGCCATCTCGAACGGCTTGAGGTAGATCTCGCGGATCGTCTGCTCGGTGGCCCAGGTGGCGATGCCGTTGTTGACCCGGTTGGTCTCCTGGTCGTTCAGCGCGAAGTGCTTGAGCGTGGTGTACACGCCCTTCTCCGCCGCGCCGTTGGCGACCGAGGTCATCATCAGGCCGGACAGGAACGGGTCCTCCGAGTAGTACTCGAAGTTGCGGCCCGCGAACGGCGAGCGGTGCAGGTTGGCCGCCGGGGCGTACCAGCCGTTGATGTCCTTGAACATCGCCTCGTTGCCGAGCATCTCGCCCATCGCGCGGCCCAGGTCCACGTCCCACGTCTGCGCGATGAGGAACTCGGACGGGTAGGCCACGCCGTTGATCGACGAGTTGATGAAGGAGGAGAAGCCGGCCGGGCCGTCGGGCTCGGTGGTCTGCGGCTTGCCGATCGAGCCGATGGCGGCGGTCTGGTACGCGCCGTTGAGCAGCATGTCGGTCATGTCGCCGACGCTCAGCGAGTCGAGCAGCTCGTCCCACTGCGGGTCGTCCTTCGCCAGACCGCGCATGTCGATCAGCGACAGGTCGGTGCTCGCGCCGGTCGTGGGCATGTCGCCCTCGAAGGCGTCCGCCTCGGCGTCGACGTCCCAGGCGGCGAAGCCCTCGGCCACGGCGTCGCTCGCGACCAGCTGGTCACCGGTCGGCGCGGTCGGGAAGGTGCCGGCGAAGTCCGCGCGGGACATCGCCAGGATCTTGCCGTCCTCGGGCTCGGTGCTGAACTGCGCCGAGACGTCGTCGAACTGGTTGGTGACCTCGGCGAGGTCGGTGGAGCGGTGGTTCTCGCCGGAGTACACGACGTCGGAGTCGACGGTGTAGGTGATCGGCTCGGTGCCGGCGGCGACGGTGTGCGAGTCGGTGCGGACCGAGATCGCGTAGTCGCCGGCCTCGAGCACGTAGGCGGCGGCGTCCGCGTAGTCGTAGGACGCCATGTCCTCGACCGGGAGCTCCAGGGTCACGGACTCGCTCGCGCCCGGCTCGATGACGCCGGTCTTGGCGAAGTCGCCGAGGACGACCTCGGACTTCTCGATGCCGCCCGGGGTGTACGGCGCGGTGTAGTAGAGCTCGACGACGTCCTTGCCCGCGACGGTCCCGGTGTTGGTGACGTCGACGGTCACGGCGATGGTGCCGTCCACGTCACCGGTCTCGGTGCCGGTGACGGTCCAGGCGAAGTCGGTGTACGACAGGCCGTAGCCGAAGGGGTACACGACGGCCTCGTCGTAGTCGAGGAAGCCCTCGGCCGCGGCGGTCTCGTAGTACCGGTAGCCGAAGTAGATGCCCTCGGCGTAGTTCACGAACGGCGCCTCGTCGGTGACCGTCGCGTTCGACGTGGCGGTCTCGACCGCGGACACCGGGTACGACACCGACAGGTTGTCGTAGAGGTAGCCGCCGAAGTTCGCGAAGGTGGGGTCGGCGGTGAAGTCCGCGGCCCACAGGTCGGCGGTGCGGCCGGACGGGTTGACCTCGCCGGACAGGATGGTGCCGACGGCGTTCAGGCCGGTGGCGCCCGGGGAGCCGGCGAGCAGGATCGCGTCGACCCCGGCGTCCGCCTGCAGGTCGCCCATCTCGATGGTGGTCGAGGAGTTCACGACGACCACGACCGTGTCGAAGCTCGCCTTGGCGAGCTCGATGAGGTCCTTCTCGTCCTTGTTCAGCTCGAGCTGGTGCTGGCCGGGCTCCGCGTTGTCGTCCCAGTCGGACATGTCGCGGGTCAGGTCGCCGCCCTCGCCGCCGGGGCGGCCGATGTAGACGACCGCGGCGTCGGAGTACTCGGCGAAGGACGAGGACTGAGCCTCGTAGCCGTCGACCGGCATCTCGCCGATGAAGTAGGTGGAGATGTCCGGGCGGTCCATCTCGATGAAGCCGCGCGGGTTCTCGGCGGCGTACGCCTCGATCGCGCCGTACACGGCGTCGTTCACGGTGAAGCCGGCGTTCTCCAGGCCCTGGCGCGCGTTCACGGCCGAGTTGGTGTCCACCGAGCCGGAGCCGGAGCCGCCGAACACGGGGTCCGCGGCCGCGCGGCCGAGCATGGTCACGCTGGACCCGGCCGCCAGGGGCAGCGCGGCGCCCTCGTTCTTCGCCAGGACGATGCCCGCGCCGGAGATCTCCTCCACGAGCTCCTTCGCGGCGGCGTCGACCTCGTCGATGCTGTCGAAGTCCGCGCTGTAGTACTCGGTGTCCCAGTCGGCCGACTCCTCGGCGTTCGTGAACTCGTACGTGCCCGAGCCGAACTGGGAGGCGACCCAGCCGCCGGCGACGACGAGCGCGACGTTCGCGACCACCGCGATCACGGTGACCAGCGAGAGCACCGGCACCCAGATCCACAGGTACTTCTTGTTCGACATCGGCCTCTTCGCGCGATCGGCGTTCTTCGCCCTGGCGTTCACAACATTCCTCCTCGAGTGCTGACCGGCGATCAGGCTAGGTGCGCCGATCGGGGCCGTCCGGCACGGCAGCACGATCAGTCGGTTTCGCGGCACGGACTGTCACGCGCCGCGTCGCCCGGCCCGCCCGGCCCCGGTGACGGGGCCCGACGGGCCGGGCGGAGGACTACTCCGTCACCTCGGTGATGGTGCCGTCCTGGTCGATCTGCCAGGTCTGGCCGGTCTCGGCCGAGTCCCCGTCGATCGTGTACTTGCCGCCGTCGATGTTGACGGTCCCCTGGATGCGGGACGCCGCCTCCGAGAAGGTGTAGGGCACCACGAGCAGGCCGTACTTCACGGTCGGCGCCGAGACGTCGCTCGCGAGCATGATCTGGGCCCAGGAGTCGTCCTCGGCCAGCGCGTCGGCGACGGCGGTGCGGGCGTTCTCCAGGTCCTCCGCGATGTCCGACTCGGACGCCGCCTGCTCGCCCGAGGACGAGTCGTTGCTGCTGCTGCTGCCGCCGTCGTCGCTGCCGCAGGCGGTGAGGCCGAAGACGCCGGTGAGGGCGACGACGACGCCGAGGGCGGAGGTCAGGGCCTTGTTGCGCTTCACTTCTGTGCTCCTTGGTGGGTGCTGGCCGCGGGCCCACCCCGCGGCCGGGTCCGCCTGACGGCGGGGCCGCCTGCGCGGGCGGTGGGTGCGTCAGCCCTCGATCGGGCCCGCGTAGTTGAGGCCGAAGCCGAACGCGTAGGAGTTGCCGGCCGCGTCGACGTACGGCTCGGTGTCCTCCTGGACGTCCTCCAGCTGCTTCTCGACCGCGTCCATGGAGGCCGGGAAGCCGATCGGCAGGCGGCCCTGGGGCTCGTTGAGGCCGATCGCGGTCTCGATGAGCGCCTGGTCGCTGACCCCGAAGCCGACGAGGATCGCGTCGGACTTCGCCTCGAACTCGGCCGGGACGGTCGGGTTCTTGGCCTTGAGGACGGTGATGACCGGGATGTCCTTGCCGGACGCCTCGACGGCGGCCACGGCGCGCTCGAACGCGTCGAGGTCCGACTCGTTCGACGTGCGCGAGGTGTTGCCGAAGTAGGACCGGTTCTCCTGCGTGCCGTCGGCCAGGAGGTCGCCGGAGATCGAGACCTTCCGGACGTTCTCGCCGTCCGCGGTGTACGGGCGGTACTGCAGGGAGAGCGGGTACCACTCACCGGTGGTCTCGTCGTGGCCGGAGTTGGCGAACACGGCGCCCGAGCTCGGGCTGTCCATGCCGACCAGCACGAGGTCCACGTCGGACAGGTCCGGGGCGGTGTAGCTCGTGACCTTGCCGTCCGCGTCCTCGACGGCCTCGTCGGTGACGACCTTCGCGAAGTAGTCCTCCGCGATCTCGACCGTCAGGCCGGGGCCCTCGGAGTACTCGCCCGGGCCGAACAGGCCGGCCTGGCCGGTGTCGAAGTTGCGGGGGATGTACACGGTCTTGTCGGCCCAGTCGCCCGCCTCGGCGGCGGCGATGGTGTCGGCGTCGTTCTTCAGCATCACGACCGAGTCGAGCTGCGCCTGGTAGCCGGCGTCCATCTTGTCCTGGCTCGCGACGACGTCCGTCGACTCGTCCAGGTCCAGGTAGGCGCTCTCGTACAGGCCCGGCTGGAACAGCATGTTGAGGATCCGGGTGCCCGACTCCTCGAAGCGGGTCTGCGCGTCGACGTCGTTCTCGCCGGCCTCGAAGTCGGCCTGCCACATGTCGTACGCCGCGAGCACGGGCTCGACCGCGTTGTTGCCGCCGAACATGTCGACGCCGTTCTTCAGGATCGCGTAGTGCCGGTCCTCGACGGTCATGTCGTCGGCGCCCCAGGAGGTGCCGATCATCGCGTCGGGGTCGGTGCTGCCGCCCGCGGTCACGGCCCAGTCGGTCACGACCACGCCGGTGAAGTTCTCCCGCAGCAGGCCGGTGCGGTACGAGTCGTACGCGCTGCCCATGCGGTCGCCGCCGCCGAGCGGCTGGCCCTCGCCGTCCAGGGCGATGGAGTAGGCGGTCATCACCGCGGCCGCGTCCATCGCGCCCAGGAACACCTCGGCGTGCGCGTCGAAGTTGTCGCCCGGGTAGACGCCGTACTTGCCGGCCTCGGTGTGCGACTCGCGACCGCCCTCGCCCGGGCCGTCGCCGGCCCAGTGCTTGATCATCGCGTTGACCGACTCGTCGCCCCAGCCGTCCTCGCCCGGCGTCGTCTGGAAGCCGTCGACGTAGGCCGTCGCCATGGCGGACGCCAGCTCGACGTTCTCGCCGAACGTGCCGTCGACGCGCAGCCAGCGCGGGTCGGTCGCCAGGTCGATCTGCGGGCTGAGCGCGGTGCCGATGCCCAGCGCGCGGTACTCGGCGGAGACCGCCTCGGCGAAGGTCGTCATCGTCTCGGTGTCGAACGTCGCGGCCAGGCCCAGGTGAGACGGCCAGCGCGAGATGTCGCCGGACGCGTTGTAGTTGCCGCCGGACTCCGCCGTCGAGCGCGGGTCGGAGGAGAAGTTCACGGGGACGTACGGCTCGTCCTCGGTCGCCAGCTCCTCGGCGTACTCCTGGAGCTGGTTCGACCAGGTGACGTTGGCCTCGACGTCGTTCGGGCCCGCGTTGAGCACGTTGCGGAGCCGCGACTCCGACATGTACTCCTTCTGCGCGTCGGTCAGGCCGTCCGCGGGGGAGCGCTCGTGCGAGCTGAACAGCATGAGGCCGGCGATCTGCTCCTTGGACAGGTGCTGCGCCAGGTCCGCCGCGCGGTCCTCCGACGACTCGCGCCAGTCCTCCCAGACGTCGAGCTCGCCGTTGCCGTTCATGTCCTTGAAGGCGTACTCCTTGCCGTCGATCTCCTCGGTGAGGAGCTCGACGCCGCTGTCCTTGCCGTAGGACAGCACGGGTCCGTCGCCCGGGTTCGTGACGACGACGAACTCGGTCTTGCCGTCGGTCACCTCCCGGGTGGTGAAGGAGTCGCCCGCTTGGGTGTCCTCGTCCGACGAGGAGGGGGAGCACGCCGTGAGGGCGAACAGGGCGAGACCCGCCACCGCCGCCGCACCCTTGACGTACCCGCCGTTGCGCCGTCGCACCGTGATGGTTGTCTTCATCGACCTTCCTTGTCATCTCGCGGCTCTGCTCGCGCGCCGCCGGCGCCGCGCCCTCGTCGGGCGGTGCCGGCGTCCCGTGTGCGCGCCACAGCGCACCTGGAGAACCGATCGCGACCCGTGACTCGACGTCCTCGTCCTGCGGTCGCGGGCCCCAGTCGACCAGCGCGACGGGGCCGCGGGACCGGGGCGTCGAAAGACTGTCGGTTCGGGAGCACAAACGGTCAGCAAGGTCACAGGGGGATCACGGAGCGGTCTCGGGACGGGGTGCATCCGGGGCGGTGGGCCGGGCGTCGGCCGGGTGCCGGCCCGACCCGGTCGCCGGGCGCCGCGACCCCGTCACGTGCACGATCTGTCGATTCCGGTGCACAACCTGCACGGGTCGTCGGCCGTCGCCACGGGGCCCTCGCGCGCGCCCTACACTCGGGGCGCTCGCCCCGCCACCCGGCCGCACCGCGGCCCCGTCCCCCGAGGAACCCGCATGGACCTGCTCGTCGTCGGCGCCGGGCTGTTCGGCCTGACGGTCGCCGAGCGCGCGGCCGAGGCCGGCCTGTCGGTCACCGTCATCGACCGGCGGGACCACCTGGGGGGCAACGCCTGGAGCAGCGTCGACGCGGAGACCGGCATCGAGGTGCACCGGTACGGGTCGCACATCTTCCACACGTCGAACGAGCGGGTCTGGGACTACGTCCGGCGGTTCACCGCGTTCACCGGCTACCGGCACCGGGTCTACTCCACGCACGCGGGCACCGTGTACCCGCTGCCGATCAACCTCGGGACGCTCAACCAGTTCTTCGGCACCGCGATGGGGCCGGAGGCGGCGCGGGCGCTCGTCGCGGAGCAGGCCGCCGAGGGTCTGGCGGGCGGCGTCCCGACGAACCTCGAGGACAAGGCGATCTCGCTGATCGGGCGGCCGCTGTACGAGGCGTTCATCCGCGACTACACCGCGAAGCAGTGGCAGACCGACCCCCGCGAGCTGCCCGCGTCCGTCATCGCCCGGCTGCCCGTCCGGTACACCTACGAGAACCGGTACTTCGCCGACACCTACGAGGGGCTGCCCGCCCACGGCTACGGCCCGTGGTTCGAGGCGATGGCCGCGCACCCGCGGATCGACGTGCGGCTGGGCACCGACTTCTTCGACGCGTCCCAGCCGTTCAGCCGGTCCGCCGTGCGCGGGCAGGTGCCCGTGGTCTACACCGGGCCGGTGGACCGGTACTTCGACGAGCACGCCGGGCCGCTCGGCTGGCGCACGCTCGACCTGGAGACCGAGGTGCTGCCCGTCCGCGACTTCCAGGGCACCAGCGTCATGAACTACGCCGACCTCGACGTCCCGCACACCCGGGTGCACGAGTTCCGGCACTACCACCCGGAGCGCGAGGACCGGCACGCGCAGGACCGCACCGTGATCATGCGCGAGCGGTCCCGGTTCGCCCTGCCCGGCGACGAGCCGTACTACCCCGTCGCCACCCCGCAGGACCGGGAGCGGCTGCGCGCCTACCGCGACCTCGCCGAGGACGAGCCCGACGTGCACTTCGGCGGGCGGCTCGGGTCGTACCTGTACCTCGACATGCACATGGCGATCGCGTCGGCGCTGTCGCTGTGGACGAGCGGGGCCGTGCTGGAGCGGTCGGCGCCGGCGCTGGCGGCGCGGGTGGCGCTGGGCTGAGCCCGGCGGCCCCCGCGGCGCGTCAGCGCGCGAGCGCGCCGGGGTCGTCGGTGCGGCTGGTCGCCGGGACCGGCAGCAGGATCCGCAGCGCGAACCAGCTGTCGTCCGCGCTCACGGTCATCGAGCCGCCGTACTTCTCCGCCGTGTGCCGGATCGACTTCAGCCCGTACCCGTGCCGGTCGCGGTCGGCCCGCCGGGTGACGATGGCGCCGTCCTCGGTCCGCAGCGTCCCCGAGAAGTAGTTCTCGAACGTCGCGAGCACGAAGCCACCGGTGGCGTACAGCGCGACCTTGACCAGCCGCTTCTCCGGCTCCGGCACCGCCATCACCGCGTCGATCGCGTTGTCCAGGGCGTTGCCGAACACCGCGGAGACGTCCATCGCCGACATGAAGTCGATGGTCGCGCCGTCCGCGACGTAGGTGAGGTCGACGCCCTTCTCGGCGCACTCCAGGCTCTTGGACGTGAGGATGACGTCGAGCACCCCGTTGCCGGTGCGCGCCTGCGCGGCGTACCCGGACACGCTGGCCTCCAGGTCGTCCAGGTAGGACGCCCGCTTGCCCTCGTCGCTCTCCGCGCGGAGGACCGCGATCTGGTGCTTGAGGTCGTGGTACTTCCGGTCGACGACCTCGATGCTGCGCTTCGACTGCAGGTACTGCTCGTGCTGGCGGCGCAGCATCTCGTCGACGGCCTTGACGTCCGCGCGCGCCCGGAGCTGGAGCCGCTGGCCCTGCTGCGCGTACAGCGCGACGAACCCGCACAGGTCCACCAGCGTGCGGATGTAGAAGATCTCCAGCCCCAGCCGGCCGCTGAACGGCGTGTTCGCGTTGAGGAAGCTGATGTTGCTCATGAAGAACGTCACCAGCGCGATCGCCACCGCCGAGGCGAGCTCGCCGAACGACACCTCGAGCGGCTGGGCGGGGCGGAAGTGCCGGGTCTCGATCAGGTACACCAGCACGAACGACGCCACGTACATGACCACGCCGAACGCCACCTGCCAGGCGACCCCGGGCCGGCCCTCGGGCAGGAAGAAGAAGCAGTGCATCTGCCAGTGCAGCGCCGCGACCAGCTCCGCGAGCACTAGCGCGCGGGCGGCGAAGTACCCCGCGTCCCGCGCCGACACCCGCGCGGCCGTGACGATGAACGTGTACATCGCCGCCACCGCGGCGGCCATGCCCAGCGACCACAGCGCGAGCGGCAGCTGGTCCGCGAGCTCCTGGACCGCGACCAGCACCCCGAGCGCGGCCGCGGCGACGAGCACGAGGCGGCGGACCGGGAGCCGCCGGCGGCGCAGCAGGACGTACAGCAGGCACGCCGCCCACTCCGCGATGCCCGTGAGGACCCGCGGGATGTCCGGGAGCGTCTCCATGATCACGCGTGCCGCGCCCCGAGGTAGTCGGTGAGCGCCGCGAGGAACGCCTTCTTCCGCGGGCGGCTGATCAGCAGGTCGTGCCCGCCGACCATCAGCGCGCTGCTGCCCTGCACGCCGAGCACGTGCCGCAGGTTCACCAGGTACCCGCTGTTGCTGCGGAAGAAGCTCTTGCCCTCGAGCTCCGCCTCCAGCGACTTCAGCGGGCCGACCACCGAGTACCGGCCGTCGACCGTGTGCACCGTGGTGCGGTGCTTGGCCGACTCCAGGAACACGATGTCGTCGGTCGCGACCCGCACCAGGCCGCCGTCGACGGTCAGCAGCAGGTAGTCGGCCGACCGGCGGCGCAGCCGCGCGATCGACCGCTTGATCTCCTGCGAGAACGCGAAGTACGGCACCGGCTTGAGGACGTAGCTCAGCGCGTCGACCTCGTAGCCCTTGATCGCGTACTGGGTCATGTTCGTGATGAACACGATGACGACGTCCCGGTCGACCTGGCGGATCTTCTCGGCGGCGCTGAACCCGTCGAGCTCGGGCATCTCGACGTCCAGCAGCAGGATGTCGAACACCGGCCGGTAGCCCGCGACGACCTGGGCGCCGTCGGCGAACCGGGTGACGTCGAACTGCTCGCCGTGGTCCCGCTCGTACCGACGCAGGTGGTCGAGGAGGAGCGCGGCGCTCGCCGCGTCGTCCTCGACGATGCCGATCCTGATCACGGTGCCGTTCTCCGGGGTCCGCCTGCCACGCCCGCGGCGACGCGGGCCCTTCCGCCCGTCCCGGAGCGGCGTGGCGTGCCGCGGTCCCCTGTCGCGGCCCGCGGCTCCGGCGGGTCGCGGCCGATGGTAGGTGACGCGCACCTGACGTGTCATCCACGCTGGCAGGAGGGTGAGACGAAGGGGTCCGGCTCGGCGATCCCGTCGACCGTGACTGGCGCCGAGTTCGCTGTGGCCGACTTTGCTATGGCCGACTTTAGTAAAGTCGGCCATAGCAAACTCACGTCGAGACGGCCATGGCCTCCTCGGCGTCGGCCTCGCCCTGGACCGCGGCGACGACGGCCGCCGCGAGGTCGTCCGGGCGGCTGAGCTGGGGCCAGTGGCCGGTCGGCAGCTCGACGACCGTCACGTCCCGGATGCGCGCGAGCTCGCGGACGTACGGGTGGTCCTTGGCCATGAGGTCGCGCAGCACCGCCTCGGGCATGGTCGAGGTGATGACCGTGACGGGGACCTCGTACCGGCGCTCGTCGTGCAGGCGCTGCGGGCCGTTGGCCACGAGCGGCGGGACGGAGAGCGCGCGGGCGCGGAAGTCGGCGCGGATCTCGTCCGTCAGCCCCTCCAGCTCCTCCTCCTCGAACACGCCCCAGTCCGGCAGCGGCACGACGCCGTCGACCACCGGCAGCTCGTCGTTGACGACGCCGCCCTCGCCGAGCGGGCCGCTGTCGACGTAGACCACCTGCTCGACGCGGTCGGGCCGCAGGTCGGCCACGGCGTGCGCGACGGCGCCGCCACCGCTGTGGCCGACGACCACGAACGGGCCGTCCATGCCGTCGATCAGCTCCGCGACCGCGCGCGCCTGGTCGGCGATCGTGATGCCCGCGACCTCGTCCGCCGCGCCGCCGGCGCCCAGCGGTGTGACGGGGTGCGGGGTGTGCCCGGCGGCCTCCAGGGCCGCGGAGACCGGCGCCCACGAGGACGCGTCGAGCCAGAAACCCGGGATCAGGACGACGTTCATGCTCCGACCGTAGACGTGACCTGTGACACACGCGACGGTGCGCGGGGTGCCGCGGATCTCGACCACTCGGTAGTTGATACTTCAAGCGTATGGTGGATGCACCTACCACGCACCCGGGGGTCGTCCCGGAGGAAGAGGTCGCTGCCATGAAGGCCCTGCAGTACCGCACGATCGGTGCCCGCCCCGAGCTCGTCGAGGTCGACAAGCCCACCCCCGGCCCGTCGGAGGTGCTGCTGCGCGTCACCGCCGCCGGCGCCTGCCACTCGGACGAGTTCATCATGGGCGCCTCCGCGGAGGACTACTCGTTCAAGCCGCTGCCGCTGACCCTGGGCCACGAGGTCGCCGGCGTCGTCGAGCAGGTCGGCGCGGGCGTGCACGGCGTCGAGGTCGGCGAGAGCGTCCTGGTGTACGGCCCGTGGGGCTGCGGCCGCTGCTACGCGTGCGCGTCGGGCGAGGAGCAGAACTGCGAGCAGGGCATGCGCGCGCCCGGCATCTTCACCGACGGCGGCATGGCCGAGTACATGGTCGTCGACGACGCCCGTCACCTCGTGCCGCTCGGTGACCTGGACCCGGTGCGCAACGTCTCGCTGACGGACGCCGGCCTCACCCCGTACCGCGCCGTGAAGTCCGCGCTCCCCCGCCTGACCCCGGGCACGACCGCCGTCGTCATCGGCTCGGGCGGCCTGGGCCACGTCGCGATCCAGATCCTCAAGGCGCTGACCCAGAGCACGGTCGTGGTCCTCGACGTCGCCGAGGACAAGCTCGCGTTCGCCCGCGAGGTCGGCGCGGACCACGCCTTCCTGTCGAACCCGGACGCGATCGAGTCGGTCAAGGGCCTGACCCGCGGGCTCGGCGCCGACGTCGTCCTCGACTTCGTCGGCATCCAGCCGACCGCCGACCTGGCCGGCGGCATGGTGCGCGTCGGCGGCGACGTCGTGGTCGTGGGCGTGGCGTCCGGCGCGGTGCGCATCGGCCAGACGACGGTGCCGCTCGACGTCAACGGCCGGGCCATCAACTGGGGCTCGCGCACGGAGCTGATGGAGGTCGTCGAGCTCGCGAAGCGCGGCGCGATCACGATCCACGTCGAGGAGTTCACGCTCGACCAGGCGCCGGAGGCGTACGAGCGGCTGCACGCCGGCCAGGTCCGCGGGCGCGCGGTGATCGTCCCGGGCGTCTGACGGCCTCGCTCGTCCGGCCCACCGCCGGGTTCGGTGCTCCCCGCCCGGTTCGGTGCTCGTGGGTACCGAACCCGGCGAGACGCACCGAACCGGCGGGGCCGGCGCCGGCGCCGGCAGGCCCCGGGCCGCGGTCAGCCGGCGATCGTGAAGGCCGTCGACCCCTCCGGGGGTGCGTCGTGCTCCTCCACGCGCGTCACGTCGGCGAACCGCGGACCCTCGCGCGCCCAAGCCGCGAGCGCCGCCACCGCGTCGGCGGACCCCTCGGCCAGCGCCTCGACGGTGCCGTCGGCGCGGTTCCGCACCCAGCCGGTGACGCCGAGCCGCCGGGCCTCCGCGGCCATCGAGGCCCGGTAGCCGACCCCCTGCACCTGTCCGTGCACCACCCAGCGCCGTGCGGTCATCGCCCCAGTCTGGCCCGGGTGCCCGCGGGCGCGCACGCGGCGAGGATGGGCGCGTGACCCGCAGCCTGCCGACCGCCGCCGCACCGGCCCCCGCCCGCCCGCTCACCCGCGGCGCCGGCGTCGTGGCCGCCGCGTTCCTGGTCTCGGGCGTGGTGCACCTGGTGCGGCCCCGCGTGTTCGAGCCGGCCGTGCCGCGCGCGCTCCCCCGCCCGCGCGACCTCGTGCTCGCGTCCGGCGTCGCGGAGCTCGCGTGCGCCGCGGGGCTGGCGCTCCCCGCCACCCGGCGCGTCGCGGGGCTTGCGAGCGCGGCGCTCCTCGCCGCCGTGTTCCCGGCGAACGTGCAGATGGCCGTCGACGGCGTGCGCGGGCTGGCCCGGCACCGGAGCCGCGGCGCCGCCGTGCGGGCGGGCGTCACGCTCGCCCGGCTGCCGCTGCAGTGGCCGCTGATCCGCTGGGCGGCGTCGGCGGGCCGCTGACCCCCGGACGCGCGGGCGCGCGGGCCGGCCCACCCCCCTGCCGGGGACCGGCCCGCGCGCCGCGCGCGTCAGGCGTCGACCGGGCGGTTGCCCCGGAAGATCCCCGCGGGGTCGACCGCGGCCTTGACCGCCCGCAGCCGGTCGACCGTCGCGGCCGGGTAGGCCCGCCGGATCGACTCGTCCCGGTCGAGGAACGTCAGCGGCGCCGTGCCCGTGCTCCACGGCGCGAACGTCGTGAACAGCTGGTCGAGCGCCGCGGACACCAGCGGCGCCAGGTCCGGGCTCGGCACGATCGTGAGGCCGGTGAGCAGGTAGGGCTCGTCGGCGGTGCCGGCCGCGGAGGGCACCCGCTCCCGGGCGAGGGCGCCGCCGACGTGCCGGAGCTGCGCCTGGAGCAGCGGGGTGCCGCTGCCCGCGCCGGCGACACGGAGCAGCTCGGCGGCCGCGTCGTCGTCGAAGCCGTGCAGCCGGGTGCCGGCGAGGACGGCCGGGACCGGGTCGACGGGCTCCTCCGCGAGCAGCCCCACCTCCCCCGGCGCCACCGCCCGGACGGTGTCCCGGAGCACCGGCCCGGCGGCGCGCAGCGGCGCGAGCAGCCGCTCGCAGGCCGCGGCGTCGCCCAGGTAGGTGGCGGTGACGACCGCGAGCGACTGCCCCCGCAGCTCCGCCGGGATGAACGGCGCGTCCGGCAGGTGCATCAGCGTGAACCAGGCGGTCAGCTCCTCCGGCGCGGACCGCGTGAGCTCGAGGAACGCGCGGAGCACCGGACCCGCGGCCTCAGCCGGGTAGCCGAGCAGGCCGCCGTGGATCCGCGGCGCCGGGTGCAGGTCCAGCTCGAGCGCGGTGACGAGCGCGAACTCCCCACCGCCCCCGCGCAGCGCCCAGAGGAGGTCCGCGTCCGCGGGGTCGTCCGACCGCACCCAGCGCAGCGCCCCGGAGGCGTCGACGACCTCGGCCGCGCGGATCGACTGGGCGCCGGGACCGTACGCGCGGCTGAACCAGGACAGCCCGCCGCTCAGGCTGTAGCCGACGACCGTGACGTCCGGGTTGGAGCCGATGAGCGCGGTCAGGCCGGTGCCGTCGAGCGCCGCCTGCAGGTCGCCCCACTTCACCCCGGCGCCGACCCGGGCGACGCGGGCGTCCGCGTCCACCCAGATGTCGCCGAGGGCGGCGGTCCGCACGACGACGGTGCCGTCGAGGGCCCTGCTCGCGCCGTGGCCGTTGGGCTGGGCGCTGACCGTGACGCCGTGGCGCGCGGCCCAGCGCACGGTGGCCGCGACGTCGGACGCGTCCGCGGCGACGACGAGGGCGAGCGGCTGCTGGTCGACCAGCCGGTTCCACGGCAGGCGTGCGACGTCCCACTCCGGGTCGCCGGGATCGAGCACGGCGCCGGTGACGGCGGCGCGGAGCTCGTCGAGGAGCGTGGTGCCGAGCGGCTCGGGGGCCGTGATCTCCGTGACCATGCCGACGAGCGTCCCGGCGCCGGGACGGCCGCGGTATCCCAGGAACCTGGGTGGTCGCGACCCCGTCCTCCCACGCACGGTCCCCGCCGGGAAAATGGGGCTTTCCGGACGATCCGGACTGGAGCACCATCGGGGGCATGACGACGCTCCGCACGGAGCCCGTGCAGCGCGGGCTCGAGGCGCTGGCCCGCTCCGGGCTGGGGTGGCGCGCGTTCGCCGTGGAGGCGACCGAGCTGCTCGGCGCGGCCGTGCCGTTCGACGCCGCGTGCATCGGCCCGGTCGACCCAGACACCGGCCTGCTGACCGGGTCCGTCAAGCGGAACCTCGGCGACGAGATGGACGCCGAGTTCCTCCGGCACGAGTACGTGACCGACGAGGTCAACCTGTTCCTCGCGCTCGCGCGGCGGGAGCACCCCGTGGGCATCCTCGCGGAGGACACCGGGGGCGACCCGCGGCGGAGCAGCCGGCACCGCGAGGTGTTCGTCCCGCACTGGGCGCTCGACCACGAGATGCGCGCCGCCGCGCTGGCCGACGGCACCCCGTGGGCGGCGGTCGCCCTGTACCGCAGCGGTGCCGCGGGCGGGTTCAGCCCGGCGGAGGCGGCGTTCCTCGCGCGGATGGCGCCGGCGATCGCACTCGGGGTGCGCGCCGGCCTGGTGACGGCGGTGGTGGCGGGTGCCGCCGACGAGCGTGCCACTCCCATCCTCGGGCCCGCGGTGCTCGTGGTCGAGGCGGACGACTCCGTGAGCCGGCTCAGCCCCGCCGCGGAGGTGCGGCTGGCGGAGCTCGGCGGTGCCGGCTGGGGCGCGCTGCCCAACCCCGTCGCGGCGATCACCGCCGCGGCGCGCGCGCTGGCCGCCGGGCGGCTGGGCACCGTCCCGCGCCTGCGGGTGCGCACCCCGGCGGGCGAGTGGCTGGTCGTGCACGCCGCGCCGCTCAGCGGGCCGGACGGCCGGCCCCGGCAGGTCGTCGTGACGATCGAAGAGGCCCGGCCGCCGGAGATCGTGCCGCTCGTCGTCGCCGCGCTCGGGCTGACCGGCCGGGAGCAGGAGGTCGTGGCGGGGGTGCTGCAGGGCGAGAGCACGCAGGAGATCAGCCGCGCGCTGCACCTGTCGCCGTGGACGGTGCAGGACCACCTCAAGGCGGTGTTCGAGAAGGCGGGCGTCGGCAGCCGGCGGGAGCTCGTCGCGCGGGTGTTCTTCGACCACTACGCCCAGCGGCTCAGCGACCGGATCGCGCCGGGCGGGTTCTTCGCCGGGGCGTGAGGGCGGCGCGTGCGGCGCGGCGTCAGACCCCGTCGCGCCGCAGCGGGACGCCGAGGATCGTCGGCTGCGGCTCGGGCAGCGTGTCCAGGCCGCCGGGCACCGGCGGCAGCCCGCCCTCGGGCTCGGGGCCGACCCACACCCGCCGCAGCCCGCCGTCCCGGACGACCCGCCCCGGTGCCACGAGGTGCGCGCGGCGGCCGGCCGCCGCCACCTGCGCCCGCAGCCCGTCGGCGTACGCGGCGGGCACGAAGCCGACCACCCGGTTCCGGCACAGCACGACGACCGCGTCGTCCCGGCCCGCCTCGAAGGCGACGTCGACCGGCACCGGCGCGTCGGCGGCGCGCTCGACGGCCGACAGCACGCCCACCAGCGCGACCTGGAGCGCGCGGGCCTCGGCGGCGTGGAAGCCGGCGGGCAGGTCGGCGGCGACCGTGGGGCGGCGGAGTCTCACCCGCCCAGCGTCCCACGCGCGCTCCCGCGGTCGGGCCGGCGCGCCCGGCGTCAGTCCGGCACCAGCCCCAGGCGGCGCGCCGCGGGGACCGCGCGCAGCACGCCGCGCGCCGCCGGGCCGCCGGTCGCGACGAGCACGTCGACGTGCGTGCGGGTCGCCGGGAAGATCCGCGCGCCGGTCGCGTACCGGGAGTCGAACGCCGGGTCGAAGAACGGGGCGTCGGTGGTGGCGAGCAGGTAGGTCATGTTCGCCACCCGCCCGATCGACCCCGGGCTGTACCGCCGGTGCGCCTCGGCGTAGGCGTCGAGGAACCCGAACCAGGCCGAGCCCGACCGCAGGGCGTACCCGGTCCACAGCGTCGTCCCGCCGCCGGCGAGCCGGACGACCCGGAGGTCCTTGTCCCGCCGGAACGCGCCGACGACCGCACGGAACCAGCGCTCGGCGACGGGGTCCAGCGCCAGCGCGGCACCGCCCCGCCCGGAGTCCCCCTTCCAGCCGGCCGCCTGCAGCGCGAGGAAGTCGTCGTCGGCCCGCGGGTCGTCCGTCACGTCGTGCAGCTCCAGCGGGCCGCCGGTCTCGCGGGCGAGCCCGCGCACGCCGCGGCGCATGTTCCGGCGCTCGTCCGTCGCCATGTGCTCCCAGGCGAGCGGCGGGTCGACCAGCGGACCCGGGCCCTCGGGCACCTCCGGCACCACCACGCCCGCGCGCGGCGCGAACGCGGCGACCACCCGCCGGCGCTCCAGCACCGGCGTGCCGTCGGCCGCCGCGATCTCGGCGAGCGCCCGCTCGACCGCCCCGCCCAGCGGCAGGTGCTGCAGCTGGAGCAGCCCCGGGAGCCCCGCCGACCGCGCCCCGCGGAGCAGCGCGCGGAGCGACTCGACCTCGCGCCCGGCGCGGAGCAGCGGGTGGTGCCGGTCGGCGTGGCCGGTCATGAACGCCCCGCCCGTCGTCGCCGCGCGCAGCGGGAGCCGCGGCGCGAACGGCTTGGTCGTCACCGCGAGCGCCGCCAGCCACTCGGGGCCGTCGTCGACGACGAGCAGCCGGAGGTCCGCCGCCGCCCGCCCGCGGTCGCGCGCCGGCAGCAGGAACCGCGGGTCGAGGTAGACGTTCGGCTCGGCGGCGTGGTCGGCCAGGCGGTGCCAGGCCTCCTCCTCCGCGTCCGTCACGTCGGCGAGCGCGAGCAGCCGGGTCCGCACGATGTCCTCCCCCTGGCACGCCCGGTCCTGACGTGTCCGAGCGCGAGCGTAGGGGCGCGTTTGTCCCGTTTTGGGGGGTTTCCCGGGTGATCCGAATGGCGACCGACCGGCTGGGATCGGCGTCGCCGCGGGCCGCGGGACGGGCGCCGGACGCGACCGCGCTGCTCACCGGGCACGGCGGGGCCGGGCGGCCGCGGGCGGCTGCGGACCGGCGGCGAGTGCGGTCCCCCGAACGGCGGACACCCGGTCGGAGCAGCGCCGCACGACCTGGCGCCGCCGCGCCGTGCGGGCCACACTGGCCCCGCGACGACGACGTCGAGGGGGTGGGCCGTGCCGGGCGAGGAACCTGACCTGCTCCGCCCGGGCGCGCGGTCCCTCGCGGGCGGCCGCGCCCTGCACGCCGCGCACGAGCGGTTCCTCAGCACCGGGACCGTCACCGGGGTCCGGGCCGTGGTCGCCGACTCGTGGCGGCGCAGCCTGCGCAGCGGCGTCGACCCCGAGCGCCCGGCGCCGCCCGTGGCGCTCACCGACGCCGACCTGCGGTCCTACCGGTCCGAGCACCCGCTGCAGCACGCGCTGCCGGTGGTGCGCGGGCTGCTCCTCGACGCCGCGGTCACCGAGGGGTTCCTGGTCGCGCTGACCGACGCGGACGGCCGGCTGCTCTGGGTCGCGGGCGACGCGCGCGTGCGGCGGGCGGTCGAGGGGGTCGGGTTCGTCGAGGGCGCGGCGTGGGACGAGGCGCACGCGGGGACCAACGCCCCTGGCACGGCCCTCGCCACCGGGCACGACGTCCAGGTGCTCGGCGCGGAGCACTTCACGCGGGCCGTCCAGCCGTGGAGCTGCACCGCCGCGGTGCTGCGGGACCCGGCCGGCCGGGCGCTCGGCGCGCTCGACGTCACCGGTCGGGACGCGGCGGCGTCGGCGCTGATGCTCTCGCTGGTGCGGGCCACCGCCGCGGCCGTGGAGGCGGACCTGCGGGCCCGGGCCCTCGCGCGCGGGCCGGGACCGGCGGGAGGGACCGGGTGGCCGGGACCGTCAGTGGTCGCGGGGTGGCCGGTCGGGGGTCCCGCGGCGCCCACCACCGCCCGGCTCGAGGTGCTCCGCCCCGGCTCCGGCGTGCTGCACACCCCCGGCGCCCCCGCCCGCGACCTGTCGCTCCGGCACGCCGAGCTGCTGCTCCTGCTCGCCGAGCATCCGCGCGGGCTGCACGCCGACGAGCTCGCCGTCCTGCTGCACCCCGACGCCATGTCGGACGTCGCGGTGCGCGCGGAGGTGTCCCGGCTCCGCCGCGTCGCCGGGCCGCTCGTCGACCGGTCGCGGCCGTACCGGCTCGCCGACCCGCTCGGCACCGACGTCGCGGGCGTCCGGGAGGCGCTGGTCGCGGGCGATGTGCGGGCCGCCCTCGACCGGTACGCCGGGCCGGTGCTGCCCCGGTCGCGCGCGCCGGGCGTCGAGCAGGTGCGGGACGCCCTGGCCTCCGACGTGCGGGCCGCAGTGCTGCACGCGACCGACCCGGTCGTGCTGGAGCGCTGGCTCGACCGCGAGGAGGGCGGGGAGGACTGGCAGGCGTGGGAGCGGCTCGTCGCCGTGACGCCGCCCGGCTCCGCGGCGCACGCCCGCGCGGCCGGGCGCCTCGACCTTCTGGTGCGCCGGCTGGGCGCGGGGCCGGCGCGGCACCCCTGGCGGTGACGGGACGCGGGCCCGCGCCGGGCGCGCCACCTGCGGTGCAACGCACCTGCAACCGTCGCCGACCTAGCGTCCGGGGCACGCGCCGCAACGAGGCGGCGCGCCCGGCCGCGACCCCACCCCGGGACGGCCGGTCAGCCTGCACGGAGGGCGCACATGACCGTCTACGCAGCGCCGGGGCAGCCCGGCAGCCCCGCCACCTACCGCGAGCGCTACGACCACTGGATCGGCGGCGAGTTCGTCGCCCCCGCGTCCGGCCGCTACTTCGAGAACCCGTCGCCGGTGACGGGCCGCACCTTCACCGAGGTCGCCCGCGGCGACGCCGCCGACATCGACCGCGCGCTGGACGCCGCGCACGGCGCCGCCCGGTCCTGGGGCCGGACGTCCGCGACCGAGCGGGCGGTCATCCTCAACAAGATCGCCGACCGGATCGAGGAGAACCTCGAGATGCTGGCGGTCGCCGAGACCTGGGAGAACGGCAAGCCGGTCCGCGAGACGCTGGCCGCCGACCTGCCGCTGGCCGTGGACCACTTCCGGTACTTCGCCGGGGCCGTCCGCGCGCAGGAGGGCTCGATCTCCGAGATCGACGCCGACACCATCGCGTACCACTTCCACGAGCCGCTGGGCGTCGTCGGGCAGATCATCCCGTGGAACTTCCCGCTGCTCATGGCGACCTGGAAGCTCGCGCCCGCGCTGGCCGCGGGGAACGCCGTCGTGATGAAGCCGGCCGAGCAGACCCCCGCGTCGATCCTGCTGCTGATGGAGCTGATCGCCGACCTGCTGCCCCCGGGCGTCGTCAACGTGGTCAACGGGTTCGGCGTCGAGGCGGGCAAGCCGCTGGCGTCCAGCCCGCGGATCCGGAAGATCGCGTTCACCGGCGAGACCACCACCGGGCGGCTGATCATGCAGTACGCCAGCCAGAACATCATCCCGGTGACCCTGGAGCTCGGCGGCAAGAGCCCGAACATCTTCTTCGAGGACGTCGCCCGCGCGAAGGACGACTACTACGACAAGGCGCTCGAGGGCTTCACGATGTTCGCCCTCAACCAGGGCGAGGTGTGCACCTGCCCGTCGCGCGCGCTCATCCAGGAGTCGATCTTCGACGGGTTCCTCGCCGACGCCATCGCCCGCACCGAGGCCGTCAAGCAGGGCAACCCGCTCGACACCGAGACGATGATCGGCGCGCAGGCGTCCAACGACCAGCTCGAGAAGATCCTGTCCTACATCGACATCGGCAAGGCCGAGGGCGCCAAGGTGCTCACGGGCGGGACGCGGGCCGAGCTCGACGGCGACCTCGCCGGCGGGTACTACGTGACGCCGACGATCTTCGAGGGCAAGAACTCCATGCGGATCTTCCAGGAGGAGATCTTCGGCCCGGTCGTCGCGGTGACGTCGTTCTCCGACTACTCGGACGCGATCCACACGGCCAACGACACCCTGTACGGCCTGGGCGCGGGCGTGTGGTCCCGGGAGTCGGCGATCGCCTACCGCGCGGGCCGGGACATCGAGGCCGGCCGCGTGTGGACGAACTGCTACCACGCGTACCCCGCGGCGGCGGCGTTCGGCGGCTACAAGGGCTCGGGCGTCGGCCGCGAGAACCACAAGATGATGCTCGACCACTACCAGCAGACCAAGAACCTGCTGGTGTCCTACTCGGGCCAGAAGCTCGGGTTCTTCTGACCGGGACCCCGTGGGGCCCCGGACTCCCGGGGCCCCACGGGCAGGGAGGCACGATGAGCAGGGTCGACCACACCCCGGCCGCCGCCGACATGCTGCGCCGGCTCCGGGACCAGCACGGGGAGCTGATGTTCCACCAGTCCGGGGGCTGCTGCGACGGGTCGTCGCCGATGTGCTACCCCGCGGGCGAGTTCCTGACCGGCGACGCGGACGTGCACCTGGGCGACCTCGAGGTCGACGACGACTTCGCGGTGCCGGTGTGGATGAGCCGCAGCCAGTTCGCGTACTGGCGGCACACGCACCTGACGATCGACGTGGTGCCGGGCCGGGGCGCGGGCTTCTCGCTGGAGGCCCCGGAGGGCGTCCGCTTCCTGATCCGCAGCCGGCTGCTGACGGACGAGGAGTGGGCGGCCGACGACGCGGAGGCGGCGCTCCGGGTCGGGCCGGCGTAGCCGCGGGCGCGAGGTCGACGGTTCCGCGCGACACGCCGCGGCGACACACCGGGCACCGGCGCGGAACCATCGACCTCGGCGACGGCGGGGTGATGCGTCAGCGAAACGGCTGACCGCGGGCTGTGCGTCCCCTTAGGGTCGAGGCAGCCCACCCGACCGACCGGCCCTCGCGGCCGTGCCCGAGGAGTCCCATGGAGCTCGCAGGAACTGCCCTGATCGTCGTCCTGGTCGTCGTCGTCGTGATCGCGGTCGCGATCGTCGGCGCGATCTACGCCAAGGTCCGGTTCAAGATCGCCACGCCCGACGAGGCGCTGATCATCACCGGCCGCAAGAGCGGCAAGCCCGTCATCAACCCGGAGACGGGCGACGAGACCACCGACCTGTCCGGCCAGCGGGTCGTGATCGGCGGCGGCACGTTCGTCAAGCCGATCTTCGAGCAGGTCGTGCGGCTGTCGCTGGCGTCGCAGAGCTTCCCGGTCGCCGCCGAGGACGCCACCACGAAGTCGGGCGTCGGCGTGACGTTGCGGTCGATCGCGGTCGTCAAGGTCGGCGGCACCGAGCGCATGGTGCGCGCGGCCGCGCAGCGGTTCGCGGGCCGCAGCCAGGAGCAGGTCATCGAGCAGCAGACCTCCGAGGTCCTCGTCGGCGTGCTCCGCACGATCGCCGGCACGCTGACCGTCGAATCGATCCTCTACGAGCGCCAGGAGTTCTCGAAGGAGGTCAAGGACATCGCGGTGCCGATGCTGGCCGAGCGCGGCCTCATCCTGGAGAACTTCGAGATCCAGACCGTCGAGGACACGGGCGAGTACATCCGCAACCTCGGCCGCCCGCGCGCCGCGGCCGTCGCCCGTGACGCCGAGATCGCCGAGGCGCAGGCCCGGCAGGAGAGCACCGAGCGGTCGAACGAGGCCGCCGTGCAGATCGCCGAGTCGAACAAGGCGCTGGCGCTCCGCAACGCGACGATCGCCCAGGAGACCGCGACCGCCCAGGCCGACGCCGCCGCCGCGCAGGAGCGCGCGCAGGCCGAGGCGCAGCAGGAGGTCCTGGTCCAGCAGGAGCAGGTGGCGCTGCGCCGCGCTGCCCTGCGCGAGCAGGAGCTGCAGACCGAGGTCCGCAAGCCCGCCGAGGCCCGCAAGTACGAGGCGGCCCAGGAGGCCGACGCCCGCAAGTACGCCGCGGAGCAGGAGGCCGAGGCGTTCAAGACCTCGGCGATCCGCAAGGCCGAGGCCGAGGCGCAGCGCACCACCGCGCAGGCCGACGCCGAGGCGTCCGCCGCCCGCGCCCGCGCCGAGGCCGCGCTGATCGAGCAGCAGCGCCGCGCCGAGGGTGCGCTGGCGATCGCCCGGGCCGAGGCCGACGGGATCCAGGCGCGCG
Organism: Cellulomonas sp. PS-H5; assembly: GCF_019265565.1. Lineage (NCBI taxonomy): Bacteria > Bacillati > Actinomycetota > Actinomycetes > Micrococcales > Cellulomonadaceae > Cellulomonas > Cellulomonas sp. PS-H5. Next base: position 14,441 of record NZ_JAHVCI010000025.1, on the reverse strand, counting down.
GTGAGGCCGAGGCCGCCGCCGAGCGCGCCCAGGGCGAGGCCCGCGCCGCCGCGATCAAGGCGGAGTCCGACGCGTACCAGGCGTTCCCGGAGTCCGCGCGGCTGCAGATGGTGCTCGACGCGCTGCCGAAGGTGGCCCAGCCGTACGCCGACGCGCTCGGGAAGATCGACGACATCACGATCATCGACAAGGACGGCGCCTCGCGGCTGCCCGGCCAGGTGTCGACGGGCGTGCAGGAGCTGGCGACGATGCTCAAGGCGCAGACGGGGATCGACCTGCTCGACCTGGTCCGCGGGCTCGGCGGCGGCTCGGCCCCGGCGGCGGGGCACGCCGTCCCGGCCCAGAGCCACGCGACCGTCGCCCCGGTGCACGCCCCGGCGGACCGGCCTGCCGCTGGCGCCGACGGCGCTGCGGACTGACGGGGCGCGGGGATGTCCTGGCTGACGAAGCTGCTCCGCGGCCCCGACGCGCCGATGCTCTCGGCGACGTCGGGGACCGCGGCCGGCAGCCGGGGTGGAGCCCCGCGCCGGGGGGCCGAGCTCACCGGTGCGCAGCTGCGCGCCCGGCTCGCGGCGACCCCGGTGACGAAGTTCCGCGAGGGCTACGACCAGGGCGAGGTCGAGGAGTTCGCCGAGCGCGCCGCGGCCGCGCTGGACGGGGCCGGCGGGTCGCTCGCGCCGGAGGACGTGCTGAACCAGCGGTTCCAGGCGACGAAGTTCCGCGAGGGCTACGACCAGGACGCGATCGACGACCTGCTCGACGAGGTGGTCGTCGCGCTCCGCGCCCGCGCCTGACCACCCCGCACGGCGCCGACCGCCCGCACCCGGCACCCCGGGGGCGGGCGGTTCGTCGTCGCGCGCCGGGACCGGGGTTCGGTGGAGCGTTCTGCCCGACACGCCCGGGGCGTGTCGGGCAGAACGCTCCACTCGACGCGGGTCGACGGGCC
>NZ_JAHVCI010000025.1:0-13485 GCF_019265565.1 Cellulomonas sp. PS-H5 | reverse complement strand
CCGCCCGCGGTGGGGGGGTTGGGCGGTCGGGTGTGCCCCACCCCCCGGGGGGGGGGGCGCCCCCCCCCCTCCACTCGACGCGGGTCGACGGGCCCCGGAGCTCAGCCGCGGCCGGGCCGAGGGGTTCGCGCCGCGGCCCGGTTGGCGGCGCGACGGTCCAGCGCCGCGCCCGCGAGGTAGGCCGCCGGGCCGAGCACCGGGACCACGAGGATCAGCGCGAGGTGCACCAGGGCGTTCGACGCCGACTCCCGGCGGCGCGCCCAGACGAGCAGCGCGCCCACCGTCAGCGCGACGAGCAGGAGGACGGTCGCGGTCCACAGCACGTCGTAGGCGGCGGGAACCATCAGCGACCAGCCCTCGACGTCGTCACGCGCGCCCATCCCGTCCCCCTCCACCGCACCGGGACGGACGACCCGCCCCGGTCCGGGACGCTACCGGGGCTCGCGCGGCGGCGAGGCCGGTTCAGCGGTCCGGTGCCGACCGGGGCCCAGCGGCAGGTTGTGCCGGGCACACCCGGGTGGGTCTCGTGGTCGCGGCTGAACCCGGGCGCGGCGGGGGGGGGGGGCCCCCGCGCGGGGGGCGGGGGGGGCCCCCGGGGGGGGGGGGGGGGGGGGGGGGGGCCCCGGGGGGGGGGGGGGGGGGGCCCCCCCCCCCGCCCCCGGCGGATCCTCACCCGGGGCCAGGGGCGGCCGATCGGCAGGACGCGCCGGTCGACGGCGCCGTCGCTCCCCCGGGCGACGCCCCGACCTGGAGCCTCCCTGTGGCAGACCTCTTCCGGCGACCCGTGGCCACCGAGCCGGCCGCCCCGTCCACGGCCCGCCGCCGGCGCCGCAGCCGCCGCGTGTCCGTGGCGCTCGCGCTGGTAGCCCTGCTCGCCGGGGCCGGCGCCGGGACGGCGTCCGCGGCCCCCTACGACCCGGCGTCCGAGATCGTCGTGCCGTCGACCGTCACGGTCGGCGAGACCGCCGCCTTCCAGGTGACCTGCCCCGACCCGTCCGCGACGGCCATCGAGTGGTTCACGTCCCAGAACCCCTCCCCGCGTGTCCGGGTCGAGGACGGCGTCCCGGTCGGCGGCGGCGTGCAGTTCCGGGCCGACGTCGTGTTCCCCCACGCCCAGGCGGCCTGGTTCCAGGTCGCGTGCTTCTACGGCGAGCAGCCGGCTGGCCAGTGGCCGTACGTCGAGCTCGAGGTGCAGGGGCACGCCACCACCACCGGGCTGCGGATCGCGGGCCCGGCACAGGGCGGTCGCGTCTCCGGCGACGTGACCGTGACCAGCTCCGGCGGGGTCCCGCTGGGACAGGTCGAGCTCCTCGTGGGCGGCTCGTCCGTGCGCACGGTGACCTTGGTGGACGGCGCGGCGCCGTTCACGCTCGACGGCCTCACAGGCTCGTCCGCCACCGTCGAGGCCCGGTTCCTGCCCGCGGACTCCACGTACCGCACATCCACGTCGAGCCCGGCCGTCGTCCCGCTCGTGGTCCGTCCGACGGTGACGCTCACCGCGCCGGCGTCCGTGTACGCGTCGGTGCCTTTCGAGCTGTCCGCGCGGGTCGTGGCACCCGACGGCGGCACCACCCCGACGGGCACGGTCGACTTCCTGTACTCCGAGGGCGCCCGCCTCGGCAGCGCCACCCTCGTCGGCGGCGTCGCCACCGCCTCGGTCGTGGCCCCGTCGACCGGAGTCCTCGACGACGTCGTCGCCGTCTACCGCGGGGACACGACGTACGGCGACGCGGGCTCGGCCTACGCCGACGTGCTCGTCGCCCCGATCCCCGTCCCGGTCGTGACCGTCACCGCGCCGACGACGGCCGGCACCGGTGGCCTCACCGCCACGGTGCGAGTCGCCGCTCCGACCGACCTGCTGCCCACGCCCGGCGGCGGCGTGCAGCTGATCATCCACGTGCCCGGCACCGGCCCGGTGTCGGTGACGAGCGGCCTCCTCGTCGACGGCTCGGTGACGATCTCGACCGGCGCGCTCCCGCCCGGCACCTACCGCCTGCTCGCGCACTACTCGGGTGGTGGCGGCGCCCCGTACGCCCAGACCGACTCCCCGGAGCATGACCTGGTCGTCACGGCCGCCCCGACGCCGGCGCCCGGGCCCGCGCCCACCCCGGTCACCCCGGCGCCGGTGACCCCGGCCCCGGCGACTCCCGCCCCGGCCGCGCCCATCGCGACCGGCTCCGACGCGACCCCGCAGATCACCTCCTCGAAGACCCTCATGCGCGCGGGCGCCGAGGTGACCCTCGTGGCCCGCGGCTTCGTGCCGGGCGAGCGCGTGACGTTCGTGCTGCACTCCGACCCCGTCGTCCTGGGCACCGCCGTGGCGGACGCAGACGGCGTCGCCACGCTGACGGTGGAGCTGCCCACCGGCGTCCCCGCAGGCGCGCACACCGTCGTCGCCACCGGCGTCGACTCCGGCCGCTCCGCCGACGTCGGCGTCACGCTCACCGGCGCCACCGACGAGCTCGCCGTCACCGGCACCGACCCGGACGCGCTCGGCGGCCTGGTCGCCGCGCTGCTCGTCACCGGCGGTGCGCTCGTCACGGGGGCACGGCTGCAGCGCCGCCGCGCCTGACCGCGTCCGCACCACCACGACCGCCCGTCCCCGGGCACCCGGGGCGGGCGGTCGTCCGTCCACGGGTCGACGACGGGCCGGGTGGAGCGTTCTGCCGGACACGCGCCGGTGTGTCGGGCAGAACGCTCCACCGCCGGCTTCTCCGCGAGAATGCTCAGCATGCTGAGGATCGCCTAGACTGGCGCGCATGACCCGACGGACCACCTGGCTCGGCCTCCGCGCGCTCGTGGGGCTCGCCCTGCTCGCCGCCCCCGCGTGGGTGCTGGCGACCGCCGGCGGGGCGGTGCCGCACCAGCACTGGACGCTCGGCGCGCTGCTCGCGGTGAGCGCGCTCGCCGGGGTCGCCCTGCTGGTCGCGACCGCGCTGGCCTGGCGCCGCGACCGGCGGCGCGCGACGGCGCCTCCCGCCACCCCGTCGACCAGCACCTCGTCGGCCGACACCCCGCGGTCGGGCGTCACGGGCGCGAGCGCCCCGTCGCCCGACGCCGAGCCCGCCGCGCGCCCGGAACCGGCGCGCCCCCGCGGCCGTCGCGTGCTGCGCGCCACCGGCGCCGGCGTCGGGCTCGCGCTGCTCGCCGTGCTCGCCGCGGCGACCGCCTGGCTCCGCCCGTTCCCCGCCACCGACGCCGCGCTCGACGCGCTGCGCGGCGACGACGCCGTCGAGGTGCGCGAGTCGGCCGGCTGGTACGCGTTCGTCCCGCGCGACGCCGAGCCGACCACCGGGCTGGTGTACTCCCCGGGCGCGCGCGTGGACGTGCGCGCCACCGCCGCCGTGCTGCGGCCGCTCGCCGAGGCGGGCTACCTCGTCGTCGCGCTGAAGGAGCCGCTCGGGATCGCGCTGACCTCGCCGGGCCAGTCGGCGTCGGCGATGGCGGCGTTCGACGGGGTCGAGCGCTGGGCGGTCGGCGGGCACTCGCTCGGCGGGGTGGCGGCGTCGTCCTTCGCCGCCGCGCACGACGACGAGGTCGACGGCCTGCTGCTGCACGCGTCGTACCCGCTCGGCGACATGGTCGATGCGGACCTGGTCGTCGCGTCGGTGTCCGGGTCCGAGGACGGGCTGACCACGCCGGCCGACGTCGACGCGTCGCGCGCGGACCTGCCGGCGGCGACGACGTTCACCCAGGTCGACGGCGCGGTGCACGCGTTCTTCGCCGACTACGGCCCTCAGCCGGGCGACGGCACCCCGACGGTCCCCCGCGAGGAGGCGCGGGCCGAGATCGTCGCCGCCAGCCTCGCCCTGCTCGACGAGGTCGCCGCCGGCTGACGCCCACCCCGCGGGACCGCGACCTCAGCCCGCCGGCGCCGCGTCCAGGAGGCCGCGCATGCGGCACGCGAGGTGCAGGCCGAGGCGCACGTCCGGGTCGGCGAGGTCGACGCCGAGCGTCTCGGTGATCCGCTGGATCCGGTAGGTCACCGCGTTCGGGTGCAGGTGCAGCGCGGCGCCGGCGTGCTTCGGCGAGCACTGGTGGTCCAGGTACGCCGTGAGCGTCCGGACCGCGGTCGCCGCACGGGCCGGCCCCAGCGCGTCGACCGGCGCCAGGAGCTCGCCCATCACCCGGCGGGACAGCGGCGACGCGTGCAGGTCGGCCAGCACCCGGCGCAGGCCCGTGGTGTCCATGACCGTGATGACCCCGGGCCGCCCGGTGCGCAGCGCGAGCTCCGCCGCGGACCGCGCCTCCACCGACGACTGCCGGATGCCGCCCAGGCCGCGCTGGTCGGTGCCCATGCCGACGTGCACCACGGCGCCCTCGTCGGCGACCAGCCGCGCCACGGCGACGTCGACGTCCGCGCGCGCCGCCCGGACCAGCAGCTGGCCGTCGCCGCCGTCGTCGTCGCTGGCCAGCAGGAGCAGGCTGCCACCGACCCGGACCACGTGCCACCAGGTGTCGGACGGGTGCATGATCTCGAGGCAGAGCATCTCGGCGCCGGCCAGCAGCCGGCGGCGCTCGGCGATCGGCGGGTCGCCCTCGCCGTCGTGCCGGGGTCGCAGGTCGACCCAGAACGCCACGTGGGTGCTGTCGACGGGCAGGCCGATGCTCCGGGCCTGCTCGGTCAGGCCGACCAGGTGGGTCGGCTCGGCGACGACGATCTGCGCCAGCAGCTCCGCGCGGGTCTGCGACGGCGCGAACCGGTGCTCGAGGGTGCGACGGACCAGCCGGCCCACGGCCGCGGCGACGGACGGGATCACCAGGTCGGCCGCCCGGTCGGGCACCGCGCACCGGACGGTGCCGACCACGCGGTCGCCGACCAGCACCGCGCCGGGATCGGCGGCACCGTCGGCGGACGCCGCAGACGCCCCGGTCTGCGCACCGGCCCCGCGCCCGAGGCCCCCGGCGTCCCCGTGCAGCTCCACCGGCCGCCCCAGGGCGTCCGACACCGCCGCGAGCAGCGCCGCCACCCCGCCGTCGTCCGCCTCGTCGTCCCCCGCGGCGCCCCGGGTCAGGACGTCGAGCACCGCCTCGGCCCGCGCCACGGTGTCCGAGGTCCCGCCGCGCACGGTGCGGTTCAGCCAGACGATGAGCTCGTTGACGTCCGCGGTCGCCGGCACCGCGAGCAGCGGCAGACCGGCCCGCGCGGCGATGCGGGCCGCGGTCACCGGCACCCGGTCGGCGCCGACCAGCACCAGCCCCGCGTGCGAGCGCTGCGCGGACCGGCGGACCGCGACGTCGACCTCGTACGGCTCGGCGGCCCGGAGCGCCCCGGCCATGAGCACGACGAGCGCGCCGGCGGCGGGCGACCCGACCGAGCCGAGGTCGCCGACGGTCGCGACCTCGCGCACCTCCGCCGCCTCGGCGGCCTCCCCGGCGGCGCCGCCGATGACGCCCCCGGCCCCACCGGGTTCACCCGCCCCGAGCACCCGCAGACCGTGATGCGCGCCACGCGCCACCAGCTCACCAACCGTCGCCATGCCCCGAATTGTGGCCGCAGCACAGTTCTGCGCCAAAACTCGTGATGAGACGGCATTCTCACCAGGCGGACCGCGCCCGCAGACTCCAGAGCGTGAGCGTGTTCTCCCCCATCCAGACCATCGACGCGGAGTCGGTCGGCGCCCTCGGGCGCGGCTGCGCCGTGCTCAGCACCGGCGGAGGCGGCGGCGTCGAGACCGGGCTGCTGGCCGCCGGCCACGCCCTCGAGCAGTACGGACCCGTCGAGGTGGTCCAGCCGGGCGACGTCGCCCCGGACGCCCTCGTCGTGCCGCTGTCGGGCATCGGCGCTCCCACCGTGTCGGCCGAGATGATCCCCGACGCGGACGACGTGCTGCGCCTGCGGGACGCGGTCGAGGAGCTGACCGGCCGCGAGGTCGCCGCCGTCATGTCCTCCGAGATCGGCGGCTCGAACGGCGTGCAGCCGGTGGCCTGGGCCGCGCGCCTCGGTGTGCCGCTGGTGGACGCCGACGGCATGGGCCGCGCGTTCCCCGAGGTCCAGATGATCTCGATGTACGTCGCCGGGCTGCCGGTCAACTCGATCGTGCTGGCCGACACCCTGGGCAACGTCACGACCATGAAGCCGGTCGACGGCCTGTGGGCCGAGCGCCTGGCCCGCGCGGTCGCCGTGGCCGCCGGGTCGCACGCCCTCATGGCCGACTACCTGCTGGACGGCGCGCAGCTCGACGGCGCCGTCATCCCCGGGACCGTGAGCCAGGCGGTCCGCCTCGGCCACGCCACCGAGGGCGCCGAGGACCCGCTGGCCGCGCTCGTCGAGGCGCTGGACGCCCGCGTGCTGGTCACCGGCAAGATCATCGACATCGAGCGCCGCACCGGCGGCGGCTTCGTCCGGGGCTCCGTCGTCATCGACGGCCTGGGCGACGACCGGGGCCGCCTGGTCCGCGTCGAGATCCAGAACGAGAACCTCGTCGTGCTCGACGAGGGCACCCTGCTCGCCTCCGTGCCCGACCTCATCACCGTGGTCGACACCGCGAGCGCCCGCGCGATCCAGACCGAGAACCTCCGCTACGGCCAGCGCGTCAGCGTCCTGGCCTGGGCGTGCCACCCGCTGTGGCGCTCGGAGCGCGGGCTCGAGGTCGTCGGCCCCCGGGCCTTCGGCTACGACCTGGACTACGTCCCCGTCGAGGAGATCGGAGCCGTCCGTGGCTGACCTGCGGCAGCGCCCGCTGCGCATCGGGATCGACGTCGGCGGGACCAACACCGACGCCGTGGTGCTCGACGAGAGCGGCACCGTCCTGGCCTGGACCAAGCAGGCCACCACCCGCGACGTGACGTCCGGTCTGCAGGCCGCGGTCGGCGCGGTCCTGGACCAGCTCGGCGACGACCGCGCCCGCGTCGGCCGGGTCATGCTCGGCACCACGCACGCGACGAACGCGATCCTGGAGCGCCGCGGCCTCGGCCGGGTCGGCGTCATCCGGATCGGGGCGCCCGCGACGACCGCCGTGCCGCCGCTGTACTCCTGGCCGAAGGACCTGCGCGACGCCGCCCTGGTGGACGCCGTCGTGGTCGGCGGCGGGCACCTGATCGACGGCTACCCGATCGCGCCGCTGGACGGCGAGGCGATCCGGGCGTTCGTCCGGAAGCACCGGGAGGCGGCCGACGCGTTCGCCGTGACCGGCGTGTTCAGCCCGGCGTTCCGGGACCAAGAGCTCGAGGTCGCGCAGATCGTCGCGGAGGAGGCCGGCGCGGACGTGCCGGTGTCGCTCAGCCACGAGATCGGCTCGCTCGGCCTGGTCGAGCGGGAGAACGCCACCGCGCTGAACGCCGCGCTGTACGGCGTGGCCCGGGACGTCACCGACGCGCTCGACCACGTGGTCCGCGCGCACGGCCTGGACGTCGTGACCTACTTCGCGCAGAACGACGGCACCCTGATGGCGCCCGACTACGCGGCGCGCTACCCGGTGCTGACGATCGGCTCCGGCCCGGCGAACTCGCTGCGCGGCGCCGCCTACCTGTCGCGAGTGCAGGACGCCGTCGTGATCGACGTCGGCGGCACCTCCTCCGACCTCGGCGTGCTGCTCAAGGGCTTCCCGCGCGAGTCGGCGCTGGCGGTGGACATCGGCGGCGTCCGGACCAACTTCCGGATGCCCGACATCCTCGGCATCGCGGTCGGCGGCGGCACCCGGGTGCGCGGCACCGCCGACGAGGTCCGCATCGGCCCCGACTCGGTCGGCTACGCGCTGCCGCAGCACGGCCTCGCGTTCGGCGGCGACACCCCGACGCTGACCGATGGCGGCCTCGTGGCCGGGCGCACGACGATCGACATCGCGGACGCCGCCCGCGTCGGCGACGACGACCGCGCGCTGCTCGCTGCCGGCCTGGCCGCCGCGGACGAGGCGATCGCCGAGGCCGTCGACATGGTGACGATGGGCCGCTCGGAGCAGCCGCTGGTCGCCGTCGGCGGCGGGGCGTTCCTGGTCCCCGACGACGTCCCGGGCGTGGCCGCCGTCCTCCGCCCGGAGTTCGGCCAGGTCGCCAACGCCGTGGGCGCCGCGATCGCGCTGGCGTCCGGCCGCTGGGAGGCGATCGTGCCCGCGGGGGCCGGCCGCACCGAGGCGCTCGACGAGGCCAAGTCCGTCGCGTGCCGCCGGGCGATCCAGGCCGGCGCCGACCCCGAGCACGTCGAGGTCGTCGAGCTGACCGAGGTCCCGCTCTCCTACCTCCCCGAGCCCGCGATCCGCGTGCAGGTCAAGGCCGCCGGCCCCCTCGGCGCGCTCTGACCCTCCCCTCCCCCTCCCGCAGAACGGAGCACCCCCGTGCGACGCAGCATCCTGACCGCCACCGGCGCGGTCGCCGTCCTCGCCCTGGTCGCCGCGTGCGGCGGCGGCCAGACGCGCGGCACCGGTGACAGCACCGCGGCCTCGTCCTCCGACGACACGTTCACGTTCGTCACCAACACCGAGATCGTCACCGAGTGGGACCCCGCGCTGTCCTACTCCAACGAGATCCGGGCGATGGAGAACGTCTACGAGTCGCTGACCTGGTACGACGCCGCGACCGAGACCGTCGAACCCCGCCTCGCGACCGACTGGCAGTCGTCCGAGGACGGCCTGACCTGGACCTTCACGCTGCGCGACGACGTCACGTTCCACACCGGCCGCGCGCTCGACGCCACGGCCGCGAAGGAGGCGCTGGACCGCACGATCGCGAAGGCCGGCGGCGCCGCCTACATCTGGGACGCCGTCGACTCGATCGAGGCGACCGACGCGACGACGCTGGTGTTCCACCTGTCGTACGCGGCCCCGGTCGACCTCATCGCGTCGTCCGCGTACGCGGCGTACGTCTACGACACCGAGGCCGCCGGCGACGGCGGCGACCTCGACGCCTGGTTCGCCGAGGGCAACGAGGCCGGCACCGGCCCGTACGCCGTCGAGGAGTGGGCCAGCGGCCAGGAGTACGAGCTCACGCTCGGCGCCTACGACGGCTACTGGGGCGGCTGGGAGGACGGCCAGTACACGACGGTCGAGTACCGGGTGACCCCGCAGACCACCACCGCGTGGCAGCTGCTGCAGAACGGCGAGGTCGACTTCGTCGAGACGCTGAACCCGGAGATCTTCGACCAGGCGGAGTCGACGGACGACGTCGCCACCTCGGAGACCGGCTCGTTCCAGAACCTGCTCGCGCTCTACAACACCGCCGACGGGCCCATGGCCGACGTGCGCGTCCGCCAGGCCGTGCAGCTCGCCACCGACACCGCGGGCCTGGTCGACGCCCTGAACGGCTCCGGCGTCGCCGCGCAGGGCATCGTGCCCGACGGCCTCCTCGGCTCCGGCGCCGGCATCAGCACCGAGCAGGACCTCGACGCGGCGCGCGACCTGCTGACCGAGGCCGGGTACGGCGACGGCAACCCGCTGACGCTGACCATGACCTACGCGCAGGGCGACGACAACCAGCAGCTCTACGTCACGCTGCTCACCTCGGCGCTCGCCGAGCTCGGCGTCACCCTCGACGCGCAGCCGCTGCAGTGGAACGCGCAGTGGGACCAGGCGCGCACCGGCGACCGCCAGGACGTCTTCGTCATGTACTGGTACCCGGACTACGCCGACGCGTACTCCTGGTTCGTCAACGTGTTCCGCTCCTCCGACGAGCCGTACTTCAACCTGTCGTACCTGGCCGACCCCGAGGTCGACGCCCTGATCGACGAGCTCCCGGCGCTGACCGCGACCGACACCGACGCCGCCCAGGCCGCCTACGAGCAGCTGCAGCAGCGCATCGAGGTCGAGGACGCCGCCGTGAGCACGCTGTGGGTCGACACCTACCAGCGCGCGTTCCGCGACGACGTCCAGGGCTACACCGACAACCCGGCCTACCCGAACGTCGTGTTCGTGCACGAGCTGAGCCGCTGACCGTGCTGGCCCGTCACCTGGTGCGCCGCCTGGCGCAGGCCGTCGTCGTCGTGCTCGGCGTGGTGGTCGTGAGCTTCCTCGTCGCGCGGGCGGTCCCGGGTGACGCGGCCGTCTCGGCGACCGGCGCGCGGGCCAGCGCGTCGGAGCTCGCGGCCGCCCGGGAGCGGCTGGGCCTCGACCAGCCGCTCCCGGTGCAGCTGTTCCGCTACCTCGGGGACCTCGTCCGCGGGGACCTGGGCACCAGCCTGCACACCCGGCAGCCGGTGGCGGCCGACCTCGGGTCGGCGCTGCCGGCGTCGCTGGAGCTCGTCGGCGCCGCGATGCTGCTCGCCGTGCTGCTCGGCATCCCGCTCGGCGTCCTCGCCGCGCGGTTCCGGGGCGGGCGCGCCGGCGGCGTGGACGTGTCGGTGCGCGTCGGCTCGGTGCTCGCCGTGTCCGCGCCCGTGTTCCTGCTGGCGCTCGTGCTCCAGCTGGTGTTCGCCACCCGGCTGGGCTGGTTCCCGACCGCCGGCGAGTACGCCCGGTCCCTCGACACCACCAGCCCGCTCAGCGTGTGGACCGACATCACCGTCGTCGACGCCCTGATCACCGGCAACTGGGCGATGGTCGGCAGCGTGCTGCACCACCTGGTGCTGCCCGCGCTCGCGCTCGCCGCGTACCCGACCGGCGTCATCGCGCAGATGACCCGCGCCGCGCTGCTCGAGGAGGCGGCGCAGGACCACGCGCGGATGGAGCGGGCGCTCGGCTTCGGCCGGCTCGCGGTGCTCGTGCGGTTCTCCCTGCGAGCGGCCTCCGCGCCCGTGCTGCAGCTGGTCGCGCTCGTGTTCGCGTACGCGCTGGTGAACAGCTTCCTGGTCGAGTCGATCTTCAACTGGCCCGGCCTCGGGTCCTACACGGCGACCGCCATCTCGTCCGTCGACACCCCCGCCATCGCGGGCGTGACCCTGACGGTCGCGCTGGTCTACGTCGTCCTCAACCTCGCCGTCGACCTCGCGCAGACGGCCCTCGACCCCCGGGTCAGGCTGACATGAGCATCCACCCCTCCCCCGTGACCGACGCCGCGCCCGCCCCACCGGTGCCGCCCGCCTCCCGGGTGCCCGGCACGGGCTCGGTCGCCACGCGGCTGGCCCGCCTCGCCGGCCGGGACCGGCTCGCCGCCGCGTCCGCCGTCGTGCTCGTCGTGATCGTCCTGCTGGCCGTGCTGGCCCCGTGGGTCGCGCCGTTCCCCGGCGACGGCACCACCGCCACGCACCCCGCCGACCGGCTGCTCGCGCCCGGCGCCGAGCACTGGTTCGGCACCGACCAGGTCGGCCGCGACGTGCTGAGCCGCGTGCTCTACGGCGCCCGCACCTCGCTGGGCATCGCCGCCGCGGTGCTCGCGATCTCGGCGCTGGTCGGCGTGACGCTCGGCGTCGTCGCGGGCTTCGCCGGCGGCTGGCTGCGCGACGTCATCATGCGGGTCACGGACGTGTTCCTCGCGTTCCCCGCGCTGCTGCTGTCGCTCGCGCTCGCCGCGATCCTGCGCCCGAGCGTCGAGACCACGATCATCGCGATCGCGGCCACGTGGTGGCCCTGGTACGCCCGGCTGTCCGCCTCGGTCGCGCAGTCCGTCCGCACTCGCCCGTACGTCGACGCGGCCCGCTGCCTCGGCGTGAGCCCCGCGCGGATCGTGTGGCGGCACGTGCTGCCGAACTCGCTGACGCCCGTGCTGGTGCAGCTCTCCCTCGACGCCGGCGGCGTCATCCTGACCGCGGCGTCCCTGTCCTACCTGGGCCTGGGCGCCACCGAGCCGACCAGCGAGTGGGGCCTGATGGTGCAGTCCGGGCAGTCGCTGTTCACGACGCACTGGTGGGTGTCCGCGTTCCCGGGCCTCGCGATCCTCGTGACGGCCTTCTGCTTCAACATGCTCGGCGAGGGGCTGCGGGACCTGCTGGACCCGCGGGCGGCCGGGGGCCGGTCGTGACCGCCGGGGCGGCCGGGGCCGCCGCCGCGCCGCTGGTGTCCGTCCGCGACCTCGCCGTCCGGTACGGGGACCGCGTCGTGTCCGCGGTGCCGACCCTCGACGTCCGCCCCGGCCAGTGCGTCGCCGTCGTCGGCGAGTCCGGCTCCGGGAAGTCGACGCTGCTGCTCGCGGTCCTCGGCCTGCTGAACGGCACCGCGGCGCGGGTCTCGGGGTCCGTGGTCGTCGGCGGCACCGAGATGGTGGGCGTGTCCGAGCGCACGGCCGGGAGCGTGCGCGGGTCCGCGGTGTCGCTCGTGCTGCAGAGCCCGCAGGGGTCGCTCAACCCGACGATGCGGCTCGGCCGGCTCGCGCGGCACGCGCTGCGCCGGCACGGGATCCGCGGGGCCGAGGCGCGGCGGCGGGTCGCCGAGGCGCTCGAGGCCGTGCGGCTGCCCGCCGACGTCGTCGACCGGTACCCGCACGAGGTGTCCGGCGGCCAGGCGCAGCGGTTCGCGATCGCGACCGCCGTGGCGCTGGGCGCGCCGGTGATCGCGGCGGACGAGCCCACCAGCGCCCTCGACGTCACCGTGCAGGCGGAGGTGATGGCGGTGCTCGACCGGCTGCGGCGGGAGCAGGGCACGGCCGTGCTGCTCGTGTCCCACGACCTGGCGCTGGTGTCGACGGTCGCGGACCACGTCGTGGTGATGAAGGACGGCGCCGTCGTGGACGCGGGCGACGTCGACCACGTGCTTCACCGGTCGACGGTGCCCTACACCCGCGCGCTGCTGGACGCGGTGCCGCGGCTGGGCCACGGCCGCGCCACCGAGGAGGAGGTCACCGGTGCCTGACGCCCCGATCATCGAGCTCGCCGGCGCCGACCTGGCGTACGGGAGACGGACCGTCGTGCACGGCCTGGACCTGGCCGTCGCGGAGGGCGCGTCCGTCGCGCTCATCGGCGAGTCCGGCTCCGGCAAGTCGACCGCCGCCCGCGCCGCGCTCGGCCTGCTCCGTCCCGTCGGCGGCGAGGTCCGGTACCGCGGCACCGCGCTCGACCGCCTGGACGCCGCCGGCCGCCGCGCCTACCGCGCCGCGGTACAGCCGGTGTTCCAGGACGGCCCCGAGACGCTCGACCCGCGCCAGCGCGTGGGGTCGGCGGTCGCGGAGGGGCTGTCCCTGCCGCGCGGCGAGCGGGCGGCCGCCGTGGCCGGGCTGCTCGCCGACGTCGGCCTCGACCCCGCCCTGGCCGACCGCCGCCCGCACGAGCTGTCCGGCGGTCAGCGGCAGCGCGTCGGCATCGCCCGGGCCCTCGCCGCGGATCCGCGGCTGCTGGTGCTCGACGAGCCCACCTCGGCGCTCGACGTCACCGTGCAGGCCCGGATCCTCGACCTGCTGGAGCGGCTGCGGGCCGAGCTCGGCCTCGCGATGCTGCTCATCACGCACAACCTCGCCGTCGTCGACCGGCTGTGCGACGACGCCGTGGTCCTCGAGGCCGGGCGGGTCGTCGAGCGCGGACGGGCGCGACGGGTGCTGGACGCGCCCGCGCACCCGTACACGGCGCGGCTGCGCGCGGCGGTGCCGGAGCTGGGCGGCGCGCTCCCGGGCACGGCCCCGGCGCGGGGCGCCTGACCGGCGCGCCCGGCGCCTCCCCCGACCCCCGCCGCGGTCGCGGCCCCGACCCCT
>NZ_JAHVCI010000024.1:0-57721 GCF_019265565.1 Cellulomonas sp. PS-H5 | reverse complement strand
GTGCGCGTCGGGTGCGGACCGCGGCGTGGACGTGCGGCCGGGCCGCGCCGGCGGCCGGGCGGGGCGTACCGGACGGGCCGCGGCCGGGTCGGGCGCTGGGGTGCCGACGGATCGGGCGCCGTCGGCCGACGGGCGCCGGCCCGCCGCGCCGGGCGTGAAGCTCGGCGGGGTCCCGCGGGGGTCGTCGCGGTGGTCTCGGTCCTCGGGGCGTGCCACGGTCAGCCGCAGACCGCGGTGACGTCGCTGGCCGAGAACGCCTCCTTGCCCGCCTCGCGGGTCTGGGTGGTCGCCGCGGGGGCGGGGGCGGCGGGGGTCTCGGAGCCCGTTCCGGTGCCCGGGTCGGTCGTGCCCGTGCCCGGATCGGTCGTGCCCGGGTCGGTCGTGCCCGGGTCGGAGGCCGACGGGTCGTCGCCGGTGCCGGCCAGCATCGGCTGGTCGGCTGCGACGTTGGCCCAGATCGTGTCGGCCTGCGAGGTCCACACCACCCGGTTCGGGTCGCTCGGCGCCGCCGCGAACGGGATCGTCATGAAGGAGATGTTCTCAGCCGACGCGCCCCGGAGGCTGTAGGCGAGCCCCGCCATGTCGGAGATCGAGCTGAACCCGGAGTCGATGGAGAGCGACTCGGTGGCCGAGTCCAGGAACCGGATCAGCTGCGTGATGTCGGTGAGCATGTTCTTGCTCAGCAGCTCACGGACCACGGCGGCGAGGAGCTCCTGCTGCCGCCCGAGGCGGTTCGTGTCGGAGCCGTCGCCGACGCCCTGGCCGGTGCGGGCGCGCGCGAAGGCCAGGGCCTGGCTCCCGGTGAGCGTCTGCTCGCCCGCGTTGAGGAACAGCCCGGCCTTGGGTGCGTTCATGTCGTTGGGGATGCAGATCGGCACGCCGCCGATGGCGTCGACCATCTTGGTGAAGCCGGCGAAGTCGACCACGACGAAGTGGTCGATCCGGACGCCGGTGTTCTGCTGCACGGTGTTGACGGTGCACGCGGCGGCGGACGCGATGTCGCCGCCGTTGTCCGCCCCGATCGCGAACGCGGAGTTGAACATCGCGTTGCGCTGCGCCGACGTGGTCTTCCCGTTCGACATGGTGCAGGACGGGATGTCCACGAGCGAGTCGCGGGGGATCGAGATGAGCTCCACCCGGCTCCGGTCCGCCGAGATGTGCGCGACGATCGTCGTGTCGGAGCGCATGCCGTCGACGTGGCCGCCGATGGCCTCGTTCTCGCCGTCCCGCTCGTCGGAACCCATCAGCAGGATGTTGACGTCGCGACCCGCGTTGGGGTCGTCCGGGTCCGCGGGACCGGTGGCGGTCACGGACGGCTCGGGCAGCGCCTGGATGAGGTCGCTCGCGTCGATCGTGTTGATGTTGCCGTTCAGCTGGACGTAGAGCGCCGCGGCACCCGAGGCGCCGAAGCACAGGACCGCGACGACGGCGAGGGCGGCGCCCCGCAGGACGCCGTGGCTGCGCCGCGGGCGCCCGTGGCGGACGGCGCGCGGGCGCGGCGGAGCGGCATGGCGGGAGGTCACGACAGAGCAGCATAGGAGCCGGGGCGCGCGGGGCGGCGGACCACCAGGGCGAACGGCGTGGAGGATTCGTGCAGATGGGGGACGCGCAGGGTGCTCAGGAACCGTTCCGCGCGGGCACCAGCGTGCCGTCCCGGAGCACCTCGGCCACCCAGACGGTGGACGGCTCCGTCACGACGGTGCGCGGCAGCTGGTTCAGCTCCAGCTGCCACCAGGTGATCCGCGACCTCGCCAGCGGTCGCGGCGCGTCTCCGTCCGGCCAGGGCAGGGCCCAGCTCGCGAACGCGACGACCGCGAGGTCCTCGTCGCCCCAGCGCTCCCGGATCCGGGCGAGGCGTTCGGCGTCGGGCGGGTGGGCGAGCTCCACGGCGCGGACCCCGCACACCGAGAGCAGCGTGGCCAGGTACGGCGGCCCGCCGGCGCGCACGTAGACGACGTTCTCCGCCGGGAGCGCGTCGCACACCGCCCGGACCTCCGCCAGGCGTCCGCCCTGCTCCACGGCTGTGAGCATCGGGCCCCAGGCCCTGAGGGGGAGGACCACGAGGGTCCCCGCGAGGAGGACGGCGACCGTGCGGACCCACCAGCGGCGCGCGGCCCACAGCGCGGCGAGGGCGACGGAGGCCGCGACGGCGAACCCGGGGAGGGTGACGGGCAGGAGCCGGCGCATGGCCCACACCTGGTCCGGCGTGATGCTGATGCGCCAGAGGTACAGCACCGAGGGCGCCGCGACCGTGCCGACGAACAGCCACCAGCCCGGCGACCGCCGACGGACCGCGCACCACACGGCCGCTGCCAGGCCGAGCACCGCGAGCACCACGAACGGCCAGCCCTGGTACCAGGCCACCCAGTGCAGCGACCACTCGTCGTACGTCCGCGTGCCGTCGACGGGGAGGCCGTCGCGCTCCTGGAGCGCTGCGACGGTCACCGCGTACCCGCTGTCCTCGGCGAAGTTGCGCTCGGTCTGCCACCAGGGGCGGGAGAAGAGCACCGCCCCGGCAGCGACGACGAGCGCCGCCAGGACCAGGGCGGCGCCGCGACGGTGGCGCAGCAGCGTCCGCCGCGGCCCGGACCAGGGTTGCGCGACCAGGACGGCGACCACCAGCAGGGCCCCGCCGAGCGCGAGCAGCAGCAGTCGCAGCTCGCTGCTGAGCGCGCGGAGGTAGCCCGGGCTGTGCACGCGGAGGTCCAGGTACCCGAGCGCGATCATGGCGCCGGCACCCGCCACGGCCAGCACGAGGCCCGCAGCGAGCTGCCGTCGGCGCCGGGGGAGGACCGCCGCGGCCGCGGGCAGCCCGATGCCGAGCACGAGGCCGACGACGACGGCCGCACCGTCGATGCGGGCCAGGGCGGACGCGCCGACCATCGCGCCCGCGAGCAGGTAGGGCAGCGCGCGTCGACCGGCGGCGGCGCCGAGGCCGACGGCGATCCCCCCGAACACGAGCGCGAGCGCCAGCGGTTCGGTGTACGCCGCGCGCGAGAACACGACCATCGGCATCCCCAGCGCGAGCGCGACCGGTGCCACCAGGCCCCACCACGGCCCGGCGAGACGCCGTGCGACCGCGTAGACCGCGACGAGGCCCAGAGCGCCGATCACCAGGTTCCCCGCGAGGACGGCGGCGAGGCCGCCCGTCCACCCGGCCATGCCCAGCAGCGCCGGCAGCAGCTTGGCGCCCTGCGCGACCAGGGTGCCCTCGACGCCCGTGTACGCCAGCGGCGTCGCGATCACGTCGTCGTAGGCCTCGGCGAGAGCCCGCGCCTCGTCGGGCACCTCGATGGCAGGCGCGGGGTGGTCGGCGAGCCACGCGCCGCCGAGGGTGAGGAAGCCGGGGTCCCGCGTCACCGTGAGGAACTCGGAGGCGTACGGCGCGTTGAGCAGCACCCACGCCGTCGCCGCCCCCAGGACGCCTACCGCCGCGACGGCGGACTGCCCGGTCCGCGCCGGTGCCGCCGGGGCGAGCCGCCAGGTGAGGGCCACCAGGAGCGCGGCCGCCGGGAGCACGACCACGGGGCGCAGCTCGCCGACGAGCACCGCGACCGAGGCGGCGAGGGCGAGGCAGAACAGCGCGATCGGCAGCCGGTCCGGCAGCGACGCGACGACGCCGAGGGCGCCGCGGCCGACCGCGCCTGCCCGGCCCGGGAGCGGGGCGGGGCCGTCGGCGCGGGAGCGGCGGCGCCTCATCGTCCTGGCACGCTCAGCGCCCGAGCTGCGCGTACTTCGCCTCGGTGGCGTCCTTCTGCGGCCGCCACCACGCCTCGTTCGCCCGGTACCACTCGATCGTCGCGGCGAGGCCGTCGCGGAACGTCGTGTACCGCGGCTCCCAGCCGAGCTCGGTGCGCAGCTTCGTCGCGTCGATGGCGTACCGCAGGTCGTGGCCCGGGCGGTCGCTCACCAGGTCGTAGGCGTCCGACGGCTGGCCGGTGAGCTCGAGGATCAGCTCGACGACGGTCTTGTTGTCCACCTCGCCGTCCGCGCCGATCAGGTAGGTCTCGCCGAGACGGCCCTTCGTGATGATGTCCCACACGGCGGAGTTGTGGTCCTCCACGTGGATCCAGTCGCGGACGTTCTCGCCGGTGCCGTAGAGCTTCGGCCGCACGCCGTCGACCACGTTGGTGATCTGGCGCGGGATGAACTTCTCCACGTGCTGGTACGGGCCGTAGTTGTTCGAGCAGTTCGAGATCGTGGCGCGCACGCCGAACGACCGGGCCCACGCGCGCACCAGCAGGTCCGAGGACGCCTTGGTGGACGAGTAGGGGCTCGACGGGTTGTACGGGGTGTCCGGCGTGAACTTGGCCGGGTCGTCCAGCTCGAGGTCGCCGTAGACCTCGTCGGTGGAGATGTGGTGGTACCGGACGTCGTACCGGCGCACGGCCTCCAGCAGCGTGTACGTGCCGATGACGTTGGTGTGCACGAACGGCCAGGGGTCGTGCAGCGAGTTGTCGTTGTGCGACTCGGCGGCGAAGTGCACGACGACGTCGCTGCCCTTCACCAGGTCGTCCACGACGTCGTGGTCGGTGATGCTGCCCTTGGCGAACGTGACCTGGTCCCAGACGGGGGCGAGGCTCTTCTCGTCGCCCGCGTAGGTCAGCGCGTCGAGGACGGTGACCTGGACCTCGGGGTGCTCGCGCACGACCTGGTGCACGAAGTTCGAGCCGATGAAGCCGGCTCCGCCGGTGACGAGCATGCGCATGCGGGTGGTCTTCCCTCCAGAGTCGGTCCGCCGAGCCTATCGCGGGAGCCGGACGCCGGGTGCCGCCGGGCCCTTCGTCGCATCACCCGCCGGACGTGCGCTTGGTAGGGTGCCGACGCGCCTCCCGCGGCCGTGCACAGGGTCGGTCCCGCAGGGACACGGGTGGGGTGAGCCGTCGTGGAGAGGGAACCGTGGAGCGTCCGAACGAGCCGATCGCCGATGTCTCACCCGACGCGCGGATCGGGGAACGCACCCGGATCTGGCACCTGGCGCAGGTGCGCGAGGGTGCCGTCATCGGGGACGACTGCATCGTCGGCCGCGGCGCCTACATCGGCTCGGGCGTGCGCATCGGTGCGCGCACCAAGATCCAGAACCACGCCCTCGTCTACGAGCCGGCGGAGATCGAGGACGGCGTCTTCATCGGGCCGGCCGTGGTGCTCACCAACGACGAGTACCCGCGGGCGGTCACCCCCGAGGGCGACCTGAAGTCCGCCAGCGACTGGCACGCGGTCGGCGTGACGGTGCGGCACGGCGCGTCGATCGGCGCCCGGTCCGTGTGCGTCGCGCCGGTCGAGATCGGGCGCTGGGCGCTCGTCGCAGCCGGGGCCGTCGTGGTGCACGACGTGCCCGACCACGCCCTGGTCGCGGGCGTGCCCGCCCGCCGCATCGGCTGGGTCGGGCGTGCCGGACGGCCGCTCGTGGCCGACGGCGAGCAGTGGCGTTGCCCGGAGACGGGCGACCTCTACCGAGAGAACGAGGACGGGACGTTGCACGAGGTGACGAAGTGACGGAGCAGGAGTTCATCCCGGCGGCGAAGCCGATCATCGGGGACGAGGAGCGCGCGGCCGTCGACGCGGTCCTGCGCTCGGGGCAGCTCGCCCAGGGCTCGGAGGTCGCGGCGTTCGAGGAGGAGTTCGGCGCGGAGCTGCTCGAGGGCCGCGCCGCGGTGGCGGTGAACTCCGGCACCTCCGGCCTGCACCTGGGCCTGCTCGCGTGCGGGATCGGACCCGGTGACGAGGTCATCGTCCCGTCCTTCACCTTCGCGGCCACGGCCAACGCGGTCGCCCTCACCGGCGCGACGCCGGTGTTCGCGGACATCGAGGCCGGCTCGTACTGCCTCGACCCCCGTGACGTGCGGGCCCGCGTCACCGAGCGCACCCGGGGCATCATGCCCGTGCACCTGTACGGGCACGCGGCGGACGTCGCAGGGCTGCGAGCCGTCGCCGACGACCACGGTCTGGCCCTCTTCGAGGACGCGGCGCAGGCGCACGGCGCCAGCCGCGACGGCCACCTCGTGGGGACCTTCGGGGACTTCGCGATGTTCTCGCTGTACCCGACCAAGAACATGACCTCGGGCGAGGGCGGCATGGTCGCCGCCGCGACGCCGGAGATCGCCCGCACCCTGCGCCTGCTCCGCAACCAGGGCATGGAGCGGCAGTACGAGAACGAGATCGTCGGCTTCAACGCGCGCATGACGAACCTGCACGCCGCGATCGGCCGCGTGCAGCTGCGCCGGCTCGCGGGCTGGACCGCGCAGCGCCAGGCCAACGCCGCGTTCCTCGACGCGCACCTCGAGGGCGTGGTCACCCCGACCGTCGCCGAGGGCAGCACGCACGTGTACCACCAGTACACGGTCCGGGTGCCCGGCGACCGGGACGCGTTCGCGACGGCGCTCCGTGAGGAGCACGGCGTCGGCTGCGGCGTCTACTACCCGATCCCGAACCACCGCCTGCCGTCCTTCGGTCTCGAGGTGGACCTGCCGGAGACCGAGCGCGCGGCGAGCGAGGTGCTCTCGCTCCCGGTGCACCCCTCGCTCTCCGAGGGCGACCTGGAGCGCGTGGTCACCGCGGTCAACACGCTCGCGAAGGCGGGTGCCTGATGGCGGCCGAGCTGCGGGCGGGCCTGGTCGGGCTCGGCTCGATGGGCCGGCACCACGCCCGGGTGCTCCGCGAGCTGCCCGGCGTCGAGCTGGTCGGCGCCGTGGACCCGACGGGCGACCCGTACGGCGTCGCCGGTGACCTCCCGGTGTACCGCGAGGTGGCCGAGCTCGTCGCCGCGGGCGTCGACATGGCCGTCGTCGCGGCGCCCACGGTGACGCACGAGCCCGTGGGCCTCGAGCTCGCCGCGGCCGGCGTCCACACCATGGTGGAGAAGCCCATCGCCGCCGACGTGGCCGGCGCCCAGCGCCTGGTCGACGCGTTCGAGGCCGCCGGCCTCGTCGGCGCCGTCGGCCACATCGAGCGGTTCAACCCCGCGCTGCAGGCGCTGCGCGCGCGCGTGCTCTCGGGCGAGCTCGGCGACGTCTACCAGATCGTCACGCGACGCCAGGGGCCGTTCCCCCAGCGGATCGCCGACGTCGGGGTCGTGAAGGACCTCGCGACGCACGACATCGACCTCACCGCCTGGATCGCCGGCAGCCCGTACATCACGGTCGCGGCCCAGGTGGCCGCCCGCAGCGGGCGCGAGCACGAGGACCTGGTGGCGGCGACCGGACGCCTGGCCAACGGCACCGTCGTCAACCACCTCGTGAACTGGCTGTCCCCGATGAAGGAGCGCCTCACGATGGTCACCGGCGAGCGCGGGGCGTTCGTCGCGGACACGATCGGCGTCGACCTGACCTACTACGCGAACGGGACGTTCGCGACCGAGTGGGACTCCGTCGCGAACTTCCGCGGGGTGACCGAGGGCGACGTCACGCGGTTCGCGCTGGCCAAGCGCGAACCGCTGCGCCTCGAGCACGAGGCGTTCCGGGACGCGGTGCTGGGCGTGCGCGACGAGGTGGTGTCGCTCCGGGAGGGCCTGGCCACGCTGCGTGTCGCCGAGAGCCTGCTGGAGGCTTCGGGCACCGGTCGCGCCGTGACCCTGCCGGCGTGACCCCCGCCGCCGAGGTCGAGGCGGCGCCGGGGGCGGGGCCGCGGGCGGCGCTGGCCCGCGTCGCCGCCGCACGGAGCACCCGCCGGGTCGCTCGGGTCGCCGCGGTGGCACTCGTCATCGTGCTCGCCACCCAGGCGGTGGCGGCCGGGTACGAGTACGGGTACGGCGAGCAGGTGCTGCTGTCGATCAAGGGCATCTCCTGGGCCGACCCCACCGCCTACGTCAACGACTGGTTCAACACCGACGCGCCGCAGCCGCACATCCTCTTCGACGCGATCACCGCGGTCGCGGAGCGCGCCGGCCTGCGCGCGCCGGTGTACTTCCTGTACTGGCTCGCGTCGGTGGTCGTGACGGCCACGGGTGTGGTGCTGCTCGCCGACTCCTGGCTGCCGCGGCGTGCCCGCGGGCTCGAGCTGCTGGCCGGCGCGATGCTCGTCACCGGCCCGTACTTCGCGCTCGGCACCTTTCTGGTGATCCACCGGGAGGCCGTCCCGAACGGGCTCGGCGGGGCGCTCGGGTTCCTGACGATCGTCCTGCTCGTCACCCGCCGCGACCGGGCGGCTCTCGTCCTGGCAGGCGTGACGACCGTGGTGCACGTCCAGCACGGCACGGTCGTCGCCGGCGCCCTGCTGGTCGCCTGGCTGGTGCAGCGGGACCGGTTCCGGCACCGCGTCGTGCGCTGGTTCCCGGTCGCGGTCGTGCTCATCCTCGGGGCCGTGTACGGCGTCGGGGTGCTGCGCGGCCTCGTGGCCGGCTCCCAGGACGTCGTCGACATCTGCGCGACCGCGTCTCCCGGGCACTGCGCCCCGGACACCTGGCCCTCGCAGGTGGTGCGCGACGGCGTGCTCGTGGTGCTGCTCGGCGTCGCCGCCACGCTCGTGACGCGCCGCCGCTCGCTGCGCTCGGTCGCGCTGCTCGTCGCGCCCGCGGTCGTGGTGCTGGTCGCGCTCGTCACCGACCTCGCGGACGTCGAGCCGTTCCAGACCCTGGGGGAGCAGTTCTTCCTGTACCGGTTCGTGATGGGCATCGCACCGTTCGCCACCTTCACGTGCGTCCTGCTGCTCGCGCGGGCGACCGACGTCCGTCGCCGGTGGCTCGGCCTGGTGTGCGCCGCGGCGGGTGTCGGCGTGTTCGTCCTGTGGCACGCGCTGTCCTACGCCAACCTCACCCGGTTCCGGGTGCACACGGAGAACGTGCCGAAGGCCACCCTCCTCGTCGCCGTGGCGCTGGTGGTGGGGATGGCGGCGGCCACCGTCGTGCTCGGCCCGCGGCGACCGCGTCTGCTGCCGCTGGCGGTCCGCGCGGGCACGGCCCTGGCCGTGGTCGTGCTGCTCGTGTTCGGCTCGAAGGCCACGGGGTTCGTCCCGCTCCGCGTCGACTACCGACCGGACGACGGCGCCGTGGCGCTCGGCCAGCGCATCGAGGACCTCACGCCCCCGGGGTCGGTCGTGGCGGCGCGGCCCGACTACACCTGGCTCCGGCTGATGAGCCGCAGGGCCGTAGTCGTCGACTGCAAGAGCGTGCCGTACGGCGGCGAGCCCTGGGTGCAGTACAACGAGCGGCTGCAGGCGCTGGGCGTCTCCACGCCGCTGGACTGCGGTACCGGCGGGTACCACCGGCTGGAGCCCGACGAGCTGCTCGCGCTGCGGGACGAGTACGGCGCGACCCACGTGCTGCTGGAGCCCGGCGACGTCGCGCTCGAGTACGCCCAGCAGCACTGGGTCCCGGCCGGCGACCTCGGCGGGGCGATGCAGCTGTTCGAGCTGCCCGACGCCTGACCCGGACGCCCGCGTCGGGCGCCGGTCAGGCGCCCGACGCCGCGGCGGCGGCGCGCTGCTGGCGCCGGTGCCGCAGCATCGTGGGCACCTCGGGGGCAAGGCTCACCGCCATCGTGAGCAGCTCCGCGACGGTGAACATGGCGCGGGACACCACCGCGAAGGCCAGCGCGACGCCGGACGGCATCACCGTGGCGAGTGCCGCGACGAGCACGGCCTCCCGGGCGCCGAGGCCGGACGGCAGCAGGAACGCGAGGACGCCCACGGTCATGCCCAGCGCCAGCGCCCCGGTGAGGAACGCTGCGTTCTCCAGGCCGATGCCGCCGCGCGACCGCACCAGCAGCCACAGGTGGATGCCGTACACGCAGTACATGGCGACCGCGAAGAGGAACGACACGACGATCGACCGGGCGGTGATCGGGCTCTCGAGCCGCGGGCGGCGGACGAGCCGCAGGACGAGGTCCACGGCCCAGGTGACCACCCGCGGGTGCATGCTGAGCAGGAGGATCGGCAGCGCGAGGTAGAGCCAGCGCATCCACGGGTGCGTGGGCGCGAGCTGGGGGATGGCGAGCAGCCCCACGACCAGCGACGCGGCGACGCTGATCCCGGTGCTCACCAGGGCGGCCACGAGCACCTGAGGTCGGGGCAGGTTGTTCTTGCGGCCGATCTCCATCTGGAGCACGACGGCCCAGACCGAGCCGGGCAGGTACTTGCCGAGCTGCCCGACGAGGTACACCTGCCCGAGACGGCGGCCGGGTCCGGGATGCGCGATGCCGACGACGACGGCCCGCCAGGAGAGCATGCCGAGGTAGATGCCGACGACGGTGACCACCAGCGTCGCGACGAGCTGCCACGGCGCGATGTCGTCCACCGTCGCCGCGATCGTCCCGCGCTCGTTCACGAGCGCGACGACGGCGGCTCCGACGACCAGCACGATGAGCCCGCGACGAGCCCAGTCGACGAGCCGCTGCCGTCGCGTCGGGGCCGGCGGCACGACCGTCGCCTCCGCGGCCGGCACGCGTGCGGCGTCGCTCACGAGCGCGCCGCCGCGCCGAGGGGCGCCGACAGGATCCGTCGTCGCCGCCGCAGGCGCAGGAGCCCGGCACCCATCAGCCAGACGTCCCGCACGCGGACCGTCGACGCCTTCGGCCCGTGGTCGGGCGAGAGCCGGACCGGCACCTCCACGACCTCCGCGCCCTGCAGCTCGGCCGCGTAGGTGAGCTCGGTCGAGAAGAGGAAGCCGGGTGCCTCGATGCGGGGCAGGAGCGCGCGCAACCAGTCGCCGTCGGCGAGGATCGTGCCCTGGGAGTCGCCGACGCGCGACGCGAGGAGCACGCGCCGCAGCGTGCGGAAGCCCCAGGTCGACAGCGAGCGGACGGAGCCCCGGTCGACGGTCGAGCCCGGGTGCGCCTTCGAGCCGATCACGACCGTCGGCTCGCGGTCGAGCTCCGCGGCGCGGTCGAGGTCGTCGAAGCCGAAGGGCAGGTCGTCGGCCGTCAGCAGCACGCGCCGTCCGACCGAGGCGCGGATGCCGGCGCGGAGCGCCTCGCCCATGCCTTGCGGGCTGGTGAGGGCACGCACCTGGGGGAGCGCGTCCGACTCGAGCTCGCGCGCGAGGGCGGCCGTCCCGTCGGACGAGCCGTTCTCGACGACCAGCACCTCGGCCGGCAGACCCGCGAGCCGGGCGGAGAGCTGCTCGACGGTGCGCCGCAGGACCGCGGCGCTGTTGTGCGCCGGGATCACCACGGACAGCTCCAGGTCGGGTCGCGGTCGTGCTTCGGTCACGCTCATCCCCAGGGTCGGTCGCCGCGGTCACGGGCCTCGTCGCACACTGCGCAGCGGTCCGGCCCGTCAGGTGTCGGCGCGCTGCCCGCGGCGGGCAGGCCGGACGGAGACTCTACCAGCCGGGGCCGTGCCCGCTCCGGTCACGGCGCGGCGGCAGGCACCGCCTCGGCCGACGCGAGGCAGGCGTCCGCGTCCGCGTCCAGCACGTCCGCGGTGAAGCCGTAGGCGCGGACCCCGGTCGGGTCGCCGCCGCTCACCTCGACGCCGATGCGGGTCTCCGCACCGTCGAGCGGTCCGGTCCAGCCCACCTGGTGCGCACCAGGGGCGACGTCCGTGGCGGAGCCGTCGGGCCAGGTGACCCGGGCCCCGCCCGCCGGGGCCTCGAGCGTGAACGCGAGATCGGCCCGCGGCCAGCCGCCGTCCTGGAGGGTGAGCACCCGGAGCTCTCCGCCGTCCGCGCCCTGGATCGTGTTGCCGATCGGCCCGAACCCGTCGCCCGGGTAGAGGAGCGGGGGGTGCAGGGCGGCGTCCGCGAGGGCGGTGCGGTCCGCGGCGCAGGCCGCGCGGTCCTCGTCCAGCAGGTACGCCTCCCACCGGCCGCTCGTGCTCACGACGGCCGGCGCGCCGAGCGCTGCGCGCATGGCGGCGAGGTCCTCCGGCGTGCTCGACGCCGTCGCGGTGTCCACGAGCACCGCGGCGAAGCCCGCGGCGGTCAGCAGCTCGCGCTGCTGGGCGGGCGGGCGCTGCCCGAGCGCCTGCTGCCAGTCCGCCGTGGGGTCGCCCTGCAGCCCTCCGTACGACCACCGCAGGTCCTCGGAGGAGTACAGGTACGGCAGGAACCCGTCGTACGCCGAGGCGGGGCCGGTGGTGCGCAGGGCGACGGGGAACGACACGTCGGGGTACTGGTACACCATGGCGCCGGAGGGAAGTAGTCCCTCGAGCCGTCCGGTCAGGTCGGTCACCTCGGCCTGCACGGCCTTGGCGGTCCCCGGGTCCGGGCGGTAGATGCCGCTCGTCTGGTCGAGGAGGGCCACCGCGACCAGCGCCGCGACCACGCCGGTCTGCACCAGCGGCCGACGGCGCAGACGGCCGAGCAGGGTGCCGACCGCGAGCAGCGCCAGCAGGGCGATCACGACGTGCATCCGGCTCCAGGCACGCAGGCCACCGCCGTCCAGCGCGAACGACCAGAGCTGCCCGATGCCGCCCACGGTGTAGGCGAGCAGGGACACCCAGGTGAGAGCGGCGAGCGTCTGCAGCACGGGGCGACGGCGCGACCCGGCCCGGCTCCACAGCGTGACGACGGACCACACGATCAGGAAGAGGAAGCCCGCCGCGGCGACCACGCCGAGGGCGGGACCCTCGGCGGGGTTCGGGAACGTCGCGTCGTACTGCTGGCGCAGCGCCCGGAGCGCGGGCACCCGGTGGCCGGAGCCGGGCAGCAGCATCGCCAGGATCTTGCCGCCGTAGATGTCGGCGTCGGCCGGCGAGCGCGTGACGGCCATGGAGGCGAAGCCGAGGGGCGACGGCGTCCAGCGCGCGTCCAACCACATGGTGACGCCGACCGGCAGCGCCAGCGCCACGACGCGCACGACGGTGGGCACGAGCACGGCGCGGAAGCCGCGCAGGCGCCAGCCGCCGAGCGCGGCAGCGGCGACCAGGATCCCCACGAAGACCGCGTAGTACGCGTTGACGAGCCCGATGCTCAGGAGGCCGACGACGACGGCGGCCTCCCGCAGGCGGAGCCGCCGGCCGCGCCAGGGGGACCGGTGGACGAGGGTGACCGCCGCCACGACGCCGATCGGGAGCACCCAGGTCTGGGCGAGCGCGATGTGCCCGCCGGTGCCCCGGAGGAAGTGGTCGGGCAGGACCGCGAAGGCCACCCCCACCAGGACGGCAGGCACGCGCCCGACCCGGAGCGAGCGCGCGAGCCCGACGGCCGTGACGGCCGCGAGCGGGAACGACAGCACGACGACCGCCGTGACGGCGGCGCCGACGCTGCCGGTCAGCGGCACGAGCACCTTCCCGACGAACGCGAACAGCAGGTCGTCGGTGACCGAGTAGGAGTGGCTGTTCTGCGCGAACGGGGCGGCCAGCCGCTCCCCGGTCTCGTACCACCCGGTCTCGACGATGTTCTGGATCCAGGCGTGGAACGCGAGGTTGTCGCCGCTCGGGTTCGCGATCGCCGAGCCGAACTTCCAGGGCTGGTAGGTCCAGAGCGCGGCGACGAGCGCGAGGGCGGCCGCGGCGAGGTACGGCAGGACGACGAGCCCCACCTGCAGCACGCGGGCGACAGGACCCGAGGTGGGCAGCGGGACGCGCCGGACGAGGCGGTTCCGCGACGACGCGGGTCCTGCGTCCGGGGTGCCGGGTCGCTGGTCCCGCCGCGGTGCGGCGTCCCGGCCGGCGGTGTCGGCGGGGCCGGTGGGGGAGGTGGTCACGACGCGGGAGCCTTCGGTCGACGGCGGGAGCGCAGACAAGGCTAGCGGTCGGCGGCCGGGACCCCGGCGCGCGCGGCCGGGTGAGCCCTGACGGCGCGCCGGGACGAGGCTTGACCGCTCGTCAACGGCACCTGAAACTGCCAGCAACCCCTTCGTCGACGTCAGGACCTCACCATGCTCACCCGGATCCTCCTGGCGGCCGCGCTGGTCGCCGGCCCCGGCATCGCCGCGCCCGTCGCGGCGACCGCCGACCGGGCGCCGGCCGTCGCACCGGCCGCCGCGACGCCGCAGGACGAGGCCGACGTGACGGTCTCGGACGTGCCGGTGGTGGTCCCGGCGACGGACGCGACCGGGGCGGTCGTCGCGCCGACCGACGTCCCCGACGGCGCGGTCGTCGCCGAGCCCGCGGCACCGGTGCCCGGGTCCGCGGCGCTCCGGTCGGCCGGTCCCGACACGGCGGAGCCCGGTCCCGCCGGGGGCGGCGACGCCTCCGCGAGCCCGGAACCCTCCGCGAGCCCGGAGCCGTCCGCGAGCCCGGAGCCCTCGACGGACCCCGGTCCGTCGGCGGCGGCCGAGGGCGACCGGCTCGTGACCGCGGAGATCCCGGCCGACGACGCGCAGACGCTCGGCCTCACCTGGCCGGCGGCCGCGGGCGACGTGACGGCGCTGGACGCGCAGGTCCGCTCCCGCACCGGCGAGGGCTGGTCGGACTGGGAGGCGCTGGCCGTCGACGACGTCGCGCCGGACGCGGGGACCCCTGACGCGGAGTCCGGCGTCCGCGGCGGCACCGCGTCCGTCTGGTTCGGCGAGGCCGAGGCGGTGCAGCTGTCGTTCGCGGCGACGCAGGCGGGCGGCCCGGACGACCTGCGGGTGGTGCTGGTCGGATCCGACGAGGACGTCGACGCGGCGGCGACGCCTGCGCCGGCCGGTCCGGTCGTCGAGGGCGCGGCGGCGACCGGCGACGCGGTGGTGCGCACCGCCGCGTCGACCACCGGTGCCACCGCCTCGGTGCAGGCCGCGGCCGCTGCGCCCGGCATCTACCTCCGCGGGCAGTGGGGTGCGGCGGCAGCCAGCTGCACGCCCGACACGGCGAGCTCGCTGGTCGGCGCCGTGGTCCACCACACGGCGGGCTCCAACAGCTACGGCAGCGTCGCCGAGGCGATGCAGATGATCCGGAACGACCAGCGGTACCACATGACCGGTCGCGGCTGGTGCGACCTGGGGTACAACTTCGTCGTCGACAAGTGGGGCAACATCTACGAGGGGCGCGTCGGCAGCATGACGGGCGCCGTGATCGGGGTGCACGCCGGTGGCTTCAACACCGGCACGGTGGGCGTGGCCATGCTCGGCACGTACGACGCCGCGCCGTCCGCGGGCACGGTCGCCGGGGTGGCCGCCGTCATCGGCTGGCGGCTGGGCGCGTACAACGTGGACCCCGGCGGCTGGATGTCGTACCGCACCGGCGTGGGCGAGAACTCGAAGTACCAGAACACGACGGTCACGCTGCCGCGCGTGTTCGGGCACCGGGACGTGTCGTACACGGCCTGCCCCGGCAACGGCGGGTACTCCGTGCTGCAGGCGATCCGCGACCAGGCGCGCGCCGCCTACTTCGACCCCGCCGAGTACGCGGCGTCGCGCTCGGTGGTCACCGCGCTCTACACGGACCTGCTGGGCCGCGGCCCGGACCCGACCGGCCTGCAGGGCTGGTCGGCGGCGCTGCTGTCCGGGACCAGCCAGTCGGCGCTCGTCGACAGCCTGACCCGCAGCGACGAGTACATCTCGAAGCGGGTCGCGAAGGCGTACCGGGAGGTGCTCGGCCGCGAGCCGGAGGGCGTGGGGGCGAACAACTGGCTCGTGGCGATCCGCGGCGGCCAGGCGACCGTCGACGACGTGCAGCGGCGCTTCTACGACTCCGACGAGTACTTCGCGGCCTCCGGCGGCACGATGCAGGGCTACGTCCAGCGGCTGTACACCACCATGCTCCGGCGGGGGGCGACCGCGGCGGAGGTGAACCAGTGGGTGTCGCTCGCGGGGAAGCACGGGCGCGCGTGGGTCGTCGACTCCATCTGGTGGTCGGTCGAGGCCGCGTCGATCCGCTCCGGCGACTACTACCAGACGTTCCTCGGACGGGGTCCCGACCCGACCGGGCAGGCCGCCTGGGCGCAGGTCCTGCTCCAGCGGGGCGAGGGTGCCGTGCGCACCGGGATCGCGGGGAGCCTGGAGTACCGCGGACGGGCGATCGCACGGTTCCCGTGAGCCGCTAGCGCGGGAGGACGACGGAGGGCCGGCACCCCGGTGGGTGCCGGCCCTCCGTCGTCCCCGGGGGAGGTCCGGGCGTGCGGGGGGTCAGCCCTGCACGCGGTCGAGCACCAGCTCGGGCGAGGCCCACACCGGGCCCACGGTCGTCCCGTCGGAGGTCACCGTGAAGCTGGCGGACTCCCGGAGCCGGGCGAGCTCGGCACCGCTGGGGCCGGCGACGGCCCCGTGGCAGGTGTAGCTGCCCTCGCCGAGGCGCAGGTCGCGCAGCCGGATCTCGAAGCGCTGCCGGCCGATCAGCGGCGGCAGCGTGAGCCCGAGCAGCGTCGTGTTGGTGCCCAGCACGTTGACGCCGAGCCCGGTCTCGATGCCGACGCCGATCGTCGGGTCTGCCACGGCCTCGGTGGCCTGGACCGTCACGGCGATCGCCACGTCGGCCCCCGGTGCGATCGTCGAGACGGGCGCGCCGTCCGCGCCGAGCAGCTCCACGGACTCGACCGTCACCCGGGGAGCCGCGGGCTCCTCGATGCGCTCCGCGGTCTCCCGCCGGTGCTCGAGGTCCTCCTGGCGCTGCTGGTCGAACTCGTGCCGCAGCGTCCGCAGGGCGTCGCGCGTCTCGCCGTCGGCGATCACGCGCCCGCTCTCGAGCACGACGGCGCGGTCGCAGACGTCGGCGACCTGGTCGAGCGAGTGGGTCACCAGCACGATCGTGCGCCCGTCGTGCTGGAACTCGCGGATGCGGTCCATGCACTTGCGCTGGAACGGCTCGTCGCCGACGGCGAGCACCTCGTCCACGAGCAGGATGTCCGGGTCCACGTGCACCGCGACGGCGAACGCGAGCCGGACGTACATGCCCGACGAGTAGAACTTCACCTGGGTGTCGATGAACCGCTCGATGCCGGAGAAGTCGACGATGGCGTCGAAGTACTTGTCCGTCTGCGCGGTCGACAGCCCGAGGATCGAGGCGTTCAGGTAGACGTTCTCGCGCCCGGTGAGGTCCGGGTGGAAGCCGGCGCCGAGCTCGAGCAGGGCGGCCATGCGGCCGCGGGTGCGCACGGTCCCCGACGTGGGCTGCAGGATGCCGCCGATCGCCTTGAGCAGGGTGCTCTTGCCGGACCCGTTGGGGCCGACGAGGCCGACGGTCGTGCCCGACTCGATCTCGAGCTCCACGTCGCGCAGCGCCCAGAAGTCCTCCTTGTGGAGGTTGGAGCGCCCGAAGTTGACGATGCGCTCCTTGAGCGACTTCTCCTTGCGGATCACGAACCGCTTGGACAGGTCGTGGACCTCGACGACGGTGGTGGTGGCCATCAGAGCTCCTGAGCGAAGTTGCCCTGCAGGCGCGCGAACACGCGCTGGGCGACGAAGGTGAACACGATCCCGATCCCGAGCCAGGCCCAGAGCATGCCCGTCAGGTCGTCGGGGACCGGCTGGCCGTCGCCGGCGACCCAGAACGTCTGCTGGAAGCCCATGATCGCGGCGGTCATCGGGTTGGTGAGGTAGAGCTGCTGCAACGTCCCGCTGAGCTCGCCCTGCACCAGCGCCCACGAGTACACGATCGGGGAGGCCCAGAAGGCGATCATGATCGCGATCTCGACGAGGTACTGGATGTCGCGCAGGTAGACGTTGATCGCGGACAGCAGCAGCGACCAGCCGAGCGCGGTCACGACGATCACCGCGAGCGACAGCGGGAGGTAGCCCCAGCGCGTCCCGGCGGGGAAGTTCCCCACGGCGATCGTCGCGACGACGAGGATGCCGAGCTGGATGGCGAAGTTGAACAGGGCCGAGCCCATCGAGGCCAGCGGGAAGATCTCCCGCGGCAGGTAGACCTTCTTGACCAGGCCGGCGTTCTGCACGATCGAGGCCGTCCCCGTGGACACCGCCTCGGAGAACAGGCCCCAGGCGGTCAGCCCGGTGTAGATGAAGATCGCGAAGTCCGGGATGTCCCGGGCGGCGCCGAGGAACTTGCCGAGCGCGATGTAGTAGATGAGCAGCATCGCGAGGGGCCGCATCAGACTCCACACGAAGCCGAGCGCGCTGTCCTTGTAGCGGGCCTTGACCTCCCGCTTGATGAGCAGGTCCAGCAGCTCGCGGTGCGCCCAGATGTCCTTCACCGAGTGGCCGAAGCCGCGGAAGACGCCGGGTCGGGTGCCGGCGGTGCGCAGCGGCTGGGCGGCGAGCTCCAGAGCGCGGGCGTCGCGGAGGTCCATCGTTCTCCTGGGGGTCGGCGACGGTCGGGACTGCCCGACCGGCGCCGACACTCTACCCGTCACCCGGACGCACCCCGGCGAAACCGCCCCGGGGACGACGGCGACGGGGATACTGGGCCCGCCGGTCCGCGCCCGCGGGCCGCGGACGATCGGAGCAGCATGCCCGTCAGACTCGCGCGGGCGGTCGCGCGCCTCACGACCCTCGCCCTCGTGGCGGCGGTGGCCCTGGTCGCCGGCGCCCCCGTGGACCGCGCGGAGGCCGCCGCCGGCGACACGCTCACGGTCACCGGCCACGGCTGGGGCCACGGCCGCGGGATGGGCCAGTACGGCGCCCTCGGCTACGCCGTGGACCACGGCTGGTCGGCCGCGCAGATCCTCGACCACTACTACGGCGGGACCGTCGCCGGGAACGTGGGCAACCGCGAGCTGACCGTCGAGCTCACCGCGCTGAACGGCAGGGAGCTCGTCGCGATCGGGCGGGACCTGCGGGTCAACGGGGCGGCCGTGGGCAGCGGGAACGTCGCGATCCTGGCGCGCGCCCAGGCCGACGGCTCGGTGCAGCTCTTCACGTCGACGACGTGCGCCGGGCCGACGTGGACCCCGCTCGCGGGCTCGTACCGCGCGGGGGCCCTGGAGATCGGGACGGCGAGCCAGGCCGGCTTCGACCGCCTGATCCGGGTCTGCGAGTCGGCCGGCGAGCGGGCGTACCGCGGGACGCTGTCCGTCCAGCGCGTCAGCGGTAGCCAGATGACGTTCAACCGCCTCGGCTCGGAGGACTACCTGCGCGGCGTGGTGCCCCGCGAGTCGCCGTCGTCCTGGGGCACGGCGGGCGGCGGGCGCGGGATGCAGGCGCTGATGGCGCAGTCCGTCGCGGCGCGCAGCTACGCCCTGTCCGGCACCCGCCCGTCGGGTGCCACGACGTGCGACACCACGGCGTGCCAGGTCTACTCCGGCGCCGCGTTCCAGGCCTGGAGCCAGGCGCAGACGGTGCTCGACGCCGCCACCACGAACCAGGCGATCGACAGCACCGCCGGTGTGGTCCGGGTCGTCCCCGGCACGGGGGCGGTCGTGCGCACGGAGTTCAGCTCGTCGACGGGCGGGTACACCGCGGGCGGCGTCTTCCCGGCCGTGGTCGACGAGGGCGACGACACCGCCTCGAACCCCAACCACACCTGGGTCACCAGCATCCCGGTCGCGACGGCCTCGGCCCAGCTCGGCGTCGGGACCATCCGGTCGATCGCCGTCACCCGGCGCAACGGGCTCGGCGCCGACGGCGGCCGCGTGCTGCAGGTCACGGTGTCCGGCTCGTCCGGCTCCCGCACGATGACCGGGAACGAGGTGCGCGTCGCGCTCGGTCTCAAGAGCGACTGGTTCAGCATCAGCTGGACCTCGCCGGCCGAGGCCGCGTCGGTCGTGACGGCCCTCTACGTCGACCTGCTCGGCCGCGGGCCCGATCCCACCGGCCTGCAGGGGTGGTCCGCCGCGCTGCTGTCCGGCACCAGCCAGTCGGTGCTGGTGGACACGCTCACCCGGAGCGACGAGTACATCTCCAAGCGCGTCGCCAAGGCGTACCGGGAGGTGCTCGGGCGCGAGCCCGACCCGGTCGGCGCGGAGGCGTGGCTGGTCGCGATCCGCGCCCGGCAGGCGACCGTCGACGACGTCCAGCGCCGGTTCTACGACTCCGACGAGTACTTCGCCGCGTCCGGCGGTACGTGGGAGGGCTACGTCCAGCGGCTGTACACCACGATGCTGCGGCGCGGCGCCGGCCAGGCCGAGGTGGCCCAGTGGGTGTCGCTCGTCGGCTCGCAGGGCCGGGCCTGGGTCGTGGACTCCATCTGGTGGTCGGGTGAGGCGGCGGCCGTCCGGGCCGGCGACTACTACCAGACCTTCCTCGGCCGCGCCCCCGACCCGACCGGCCAGGCCGCGTGGGCTCAGGTGCTCCTCCAGCACGGCGAGGGCGCGGTGCGGACCGGCATCGCCGGCAGCCTCGAGTACCGGGCGCGCGCGATCGCGCGGTACCCGTGACCGGCTGACGGCGGCACGACGGAGGGCCGGCACCCCGCGGGGGCCGGCCCTCCGTCGTGCCGCCGGTCGGCGCCGACCGCGCCGGGGTCGTCAGGACGTCAGCGAGGTCCAGGTCTCGGCCGCGTAGTCGTCCCAGGTCCGTGCCGGCCGCGCCGCCGCCTCCGCGCGCAGCCGACGGAGCGTGGCCCCGTCGGTGAGCAGCGTGCGCATCGCGTCCGCGACCGACGCGTCGTCGTGCGGGTCGACCAGCAGGGCCCCGCCGCCGGCGGCGATCTCCTGCATGCTGCCGAAGCCCGAGGTGATCGCCGGTGTCCCGACGGCGAGCGACTCCGCGACCGGCAGCCCGTACCCCTCGTTGAACGACGGGAACACCGTGAACCGGGCGAGCCGGTACGCCGCCCACAGGTGCTCGTCGGCGATCTTGCTGCCGGTCTCCACCGGCCGGCCGGCGGCCTGCGCGGCCGCGAGCCGGGCCTGGAACGCCTCGCTGTCCCAGGCGTTGCCGCCCACGAAGCTGAGGCTGAACTCGTGCCCCTCGCGCCAGAGCAGCTCGGCCGCGTGCAGCACGGCCGCGTGGTTCTTGCGTGGCTCGTGGCTGCCGACGACGAGCACGAGGGGGAGGCCGGGCACGACGAACCGGCGCCGGGCCGCGGCCAGGTCCTCCTCGGTCGACTCCGGGGCCTCGACGGGCAGGAGCACGGCCTCGACCTCCGGGCCCGTGAGGCCGATGGCGCCGACCATGCGCGTCCACCCGCGGTACTCGGTCCGGGCTGCCTCGGAGATCGTCGCGACGCGGTCGAACCACCGCACCGCGGCGAGGTTGCCCGCGAACACGCCGGCGAAGCCGAGCTGCGTCGTCTCGGCCGAGGTGATCGGCACGCAGTCGAAGCCGATGACGCCCGTCCGGTTGCCGCTGAACCGGGCGAAGGCGCGCAGGCGCGCCGCGCGCGGGGGCTCGGCCGCGAGCTCGGGGAGCAGGTAGCGCGAGCGCCACGGGACCACGACCGTGGTCTGCTCCGACTCGCGGTCCTCGTCCGCCGCGCGGGCGCTGACGATCCGGTCGTGCTCGACCGCCGTGAGCTCGCGCGGTGCCTCGAAGCCCTGGGTCCAGGACACCGCCTCGCACGCGTGGTCCCGCAGCCAGCGTCGCGCCGTCTCCCGGGCGACGCGCTGGATCCCCGTCGTGAGGGTGGTCGAGGCGGTGTGGGCCACGTCGACCACGGTGGTGCCGGTCGCGACCCGCACCTCCCAGCCCGCGCTCTGCGGCGTCGTGTGCGCCGTGACCGCCTCCGCGAGCGCGTCGTCGGAGAACTCCGCCGCGCGCGCGGTCTCGAGGACCGTGTCCTCCTCGGGCAGCCTGCCGGTGAGCACGGCGAGCGCGAGCCACACCTGCGAGCGGTCCGTGGGCTCGACGAGCGCGGCCAGCGCCGGACCGAGCCGGCCCTCGGCCGCAGGGCGGCCGCCGGGCGCCGGCCGGTCGAGGGCGGCGGCGAGCAGCGGCAGCCGCTCGTCCCAGGCCGCGGCGGCGCGCCGGTCGGCCTCGACCGACGCGGCGGGCGTCGTCCGTACGCGCATCCGTCTCACCGGTCCGCCTCCTCGCCCACGAGCACCTGCCACAGCTCCTCCGCGTACTCGTCCCAGGTGCGCCCCGGCCGGGCCAGGGCCTGGGCGCGCAGCTCCGCCAGGGTCGCCGGCTCGGTGAGCAGGCGACGCATCGCGTGCGTGATCGCGTCGTCGTCGCGCGGGTCCACGGTCAGGCAGCCGCCGCCCTCGGCGATCTCGAGCTGGCTGCCGAAGTCGGACGTGACCACCGGGGTACCGCAGGCGAGCGAGTCGGCGACCGGGAGGCCGTACCCCTCGTGCAACGAGACGAACACCGTGAACGCCGCGCCGCGCAGGGCGGACCACAGGTAGTCGTCGGGGACCCGGCCGCTGTCGAGGAGCGGGCGGCCCGCCTCGCGCGCCCGGGCGATCGCCGGGGCCAGCAGCGCGTCGCTCCAGCCGGGACCGCCGATCAGCTCGAGCTCGAAGTCGAGACCCTCCCGCCACAGGCGCTCGGCGGCGTGCAGCACCGCCCGCTGGTTCTTGTGCGGCTCGCGGCTCGCGACGCACAGCACGCGCGGGCGCGGGCCCGCCGGCGGTGCGGTGCCGGTCGGCGGCGCGTCCTCGACGAGCCGGACCTCGCGCACCACGGGACCGGGCAGGTCCTGCGCGGCGAGCGCGTCGGCGAACCCGGCGAACTCGGCGGTCGCCGAGCGGCTGATCCCGGCCACCCGGTGCGCGTGCTTGACGACGGTCAGGTACTGGCCGAACACGACGGCGTCGTGCTGCGGCCGCGTCTCGGCGCTGGTGATCGGGATCATGTCGTACCCGATCATCGACAGGCGGTTGCCCGAGAACCGGGCGAGCGCGGCGAGGTGCTCCCCGGCGTCGCCGTTCGGCACGTCGGGCAGGACCACCGTGGAGCGCCACGGCACCACCAGGCGCGGCGCGTACCCGGACGCGTCGGCCGGGGTGACGTCCTGCCCGTACCGCAGGACCCGGTCCTCCTCACGGGGCGCGAGCCGGCGGAAGGCCGAGTACTGGTCGATCCACGCGACCGGCGTCACGTCCCGGTCCCGCCAGCGCGGGACGGTCTCCCGGACGACGCGGTGGATGCCGGTGTGGGTGTCGTTGCGCGCGCTGAAGTCGACGTCGACGACGACGCCGCCTTCCACGACGTCCATCGGCAGGTCGGGCCGCCCGAGCCCCGGCGCGCCGAGCACCCCGTCCAGCAGGGACGTGGCGACCGTGCGGGCCGGCGCGGTGGCGAGCGCGCGCCGCAGGTCGACCAGGTCGCGGGCCGTGGGGAACGAGGCACGGACGGCGGTCAGCAGCAGCCAGCGGTCGGCGTCGCCCGCCCCGGCGGCGTGCGCCACCAGCTGCTCCAGCAGCTGCGCGCTGACGCTGCCGGGCTCGATGTCCGTCGCCGCCCGGGCGCGCGCGTCCCCGAGCAGCACCACCGCGGCGGCGTGCAGCCGCTGGTCCAGGGCGCGCAGCAGGACCTCGGGATCGCCGGTCTCGCTGCCCCGCGACCGCGTCGTCAGCACGCTCATCGGGCTGCCCGCACCGCCGCGAGCACCCGGCGGGCCCCGCGCAGCGGGCGCGTCACCCGCCAGGACAGCGTCTGCCGGATCGCGACGACCTCGGCGCGCAGCCGGCGGACCTCCTCGTCGTCGCCGGGTGCGGGCGCGGCGGT
The DNA here is from genome assembly GCF_019265565.1 of Cellulomonas sp. PS-H5. NCBI lineage: Bacteria > Bacillati > Actinomycetota > Actinomycetes > Micrococcales > Cellulomonadaceae > Cellulomonas > Cellulomonas sp. PS-H5. Next base: position 34,415 of record NZ_JAHVCI010000024.1, on the reverse strand, counting down.
GGCGGCGAGCGAGTCGGCCCAGCCGACCAGCGCGCGCGTGCGCCAGTGCACGGCGTCGCGGATCGCCTCGGCCCGCTCCTCCTCCAGCCGGACGGCACGGCGGGTGACGTAGTGGTCGAGCACGCAGGCGGGGTAGGAGAGCCGGGCGCGGAGCTCGTCGGCGTGCTCGCGGGCCACGTAGAAGCGCGAGACCCCGTCGAAGAGGCAGAGCTCGTACCCGGCCGCGAGCACGCCGGGCTCCCAGGCGCCGTGCGTCTGCTCCGTCGAGTTGGGCGCGGTGGACTCCACCACGAGCACCCAGGGCCGCCACCGCGTGAGGTCGACGCTCGCGAGGACGTCGCCCTCCGCGCCCTCCACGTCGACGAGCAGGAAGTGCACGGGCGCGTCGGCCAGGCCGGCCTCCGCCACGACCGCGTCCAGGCGCACGGCGGGGACGGTCACGTCCTCGGGCGCGAACCCGTGCCGGGCGTGCTCGGCGCTGACCTCGTCCACGAGCGTGGACAGGCCGCTCTCCGGGATGACGTGCAGCACGACGTCGCCCTCGCGGTCCGTCACGGCGGCCTGCACGAGGGTGTCCCGGGGCCGCTCCCGGCGGTGCAGCTCCGCGTACGCCGGGACCGGCTCGACGGTCACGCCCTGCCAGCCGCGGTCGTAGAACGCGCGCGTCGCGGAGTCCTCGCGCGGGTGGTTGGCCCCCACCTCGACGTAGGTCCCCGTGGGCAGGTGCCCCAGGGCCCTCCAGAGGACGACGTCCTCGCCGTTCTGCGCGTTCGACACGAAGGGAGGCTGCTGGTGCACGCCAGCCATCATAGGGGCGCGGTCAGGGCACGGCCCGGGGGTGCGGGCGCCGTGGTGTACCCGCGGGAGCAGCGGAGTCGGTAGTCTCGGCACCCACTGTTCCCAGACCCCACGAGGAATCATGCCCCGCGCACTCATCACCGGTATCACGGGCCAGGACGGTCTCTACCTCTCCGAGCTCCTGCTGTCCAAGGGCTACGAGGTCTACGGCCTGATCCGCGGCCAGAACAACCCGAAGCTCGACCTGGTCCGCACCACGGTGCCGGACGTCAAGCTGGTGACCGGTGACCTCACGGACATGTCGAGCCTGATCCGCGCGCTCGAGGTGGCCCAGCCGGACGAGGTCTACAACCTCGGTGCGATCTCGTTCGTCGCGTACTCCTGGGACAACGCCCTGCTCACGTCCGAGGTGACGGGCAAGGGCGTGCTCAACATGCTCGAGGCCGTGCGGCTGTACTCGCACGACGACCCGACGCGGGTGCGCTTCTACCAGGCGTCCAGCTCGGAGATGTTCGGCAAGGTGCAGGAGGTGCCGCAGCGCGAGTCCACCCTGCTGTGGCCCCGGTCGCCGTACGGCGTGGCCAAGGTGTTCGGCCACTACATGACGATCAACTACCGCGAGTCGTACGGGATGCACGCGTCGTCGGGCATCCTGTTCAACCACGAGTCGCCCCGCCGCGGCCCGGAGTTCGTGACCCGCAAGGTGTCGCAGGCCGTCGCGCGCATCAAGCTCGGCCTCCAGGACGAGATCGTGATGGGCAACCTGGACGCCAAGCGCGACTGGGGCTTCGCCGGCGACTACGTCGAGGCGATGTGGCGGATGCTGCAGCAGGACACCGCCGACGACTACGTGGTGGCGACGGGCGAGACCCACGCGATCGGCGAGCTGCTCGACATCGCGTTCTCGGCGGTCGGCATCGACGACTGGTCGGGCTACGTCCGCCAGGACCCGGCGTTCATGCGCCCGGCCGAGGTCGACCTGCTCATCGGCGACCCGACCAAGGCCCGTGAGGTCCTGGGCTGGGAGCCGAAGGTCGACTTCACGCAGCTGGTCACCATGATGGTCGAGAACGACCTGCAGGAGCAGCGCGCCCAGGCTGGGCTCTGACGCGTGGCACGTGTCGTCATCACGGGCGTCACCGGGCAGGACGGGAGCTACCTCGCTGAGCGGCTCGTCGCCGAGGGCGCCGAGGTCCACGGCCTCGTGCGCGCGTCGGACGCCGCTGCTGCGGCGTCCGACGCGCTCGCCCGGGGCGTCGTGCTGCACGAGGGCGACCTCGGCGACGAGGACGGGCTGCGCCGGCTGGTCGACGAGGTCGAGCCCGACGAGGTGTACAACCTCGCGGGGATCAGCTCCGTCGCTCAGTCCTGGCGCGAGCCCGTCCTCACGGGTCGGCTCAGCGGGCTGTCGGTGACGGTCCTGCTCGACGCGGCCGCCCGGCTGCAGGACCGGACCGGTCGTCGCGTCGCGTTCGTCCAGGCGAGCAGCTCCGAGATCTTCGGGGACGCGGCGGTCTCGCCCCAGGACGAGTCGACCCCGGTGCGACCGGTGTCGCCCTACGGCGCGGCGAAGGCGTTCGCGCACCACGCCGCCGCGGTCTACCGGGGCCGGGGGCTGCACGTCGCGACGTGCATCCTGTTCAACCACGAGTCGCCCCGGCGGCCCACGACGTTCGTCACGCGCAAGATCACGTCAGCCGCCGCACGGATCGCCCGCGAGGGATCGGGCACGATCCGCCTGGGCAACCTCGCGGCTCGCCGCGACTGGGGCTGGGCGCCCGACTACGTCGACGCGATGGTCCGCGCTGCGCGGCACGACGTGCCCGACGACTTCGTCGTGGCGAGCGGGACGACGCACACCGTCGCGGAGTTCGCGGAGGCGGCCCTGCGACGCGCCGGGCTCGGGGACGACTGGGCGGACCACGTCGAGAGCGACCCCGAGTTCTTCCGCCCGGCCGACGCCTCGGTGATGGTGGGTGACGCGGGCAAGGCGCGCCGCGAGCTCGGATGGACCCCGAGCGTGACGTTCGAGGAGGTCGTGGGACGCATGGTCGACCACGACCTGGAGCTGGCGGAGAGGGAGGCCGGGGCGTGAGCAGCGGCAAGGAGAAGCGACCGCAGGTGCGGCCGGGCGTGGTGTCCGTCGTCCTCGTGAACTACCGCGGGGCGGAGGACACGATCACCTGCCTGCGGGCCTTCGACGAGGTCGACTGGCCCGCCGCGGACCTCGAGCTGATCGTGGTGGACAACGACTCGGGCGACGGCAGCGTGGAGCGGATCCGCGCCGCGGTGCCCGGCGCCCTCGTGGTGGACGCGGGGTCGAACACCGGCTTCGCCGGCGGGTGCAACCTCGGCGTGGCGCACGCGACCGGCGAGTTCGTCGCGTTCATCAACAACGACGCCCGGCCGGACCGCGGCTGGGTCCGTGCCGCGGTGGACGCGATGCGGGCAGACCCGGAGGTCGGCTCGGTCGCGTCGAAGGTCCTCGACTGGGAGGGCGGCCTGATCGACTACGTCGACGGCTCCCTGACCTGGTTCGGGATGGGCTACAAGCGCGAGGTCGAGAAGCCCGACACGGGGCAGTGGGACACCGCGCACGACGTCCTCTTCGGCACGGGCGCGGCGATGTTCGTGCGCACCGAGCTCTACCGCGAGGTCGGTGGTTTCGACGAGCGGTTCTTCATGTTCTACGAGGACGTGGACCTGGGCTGGCGGTTGAACCTGCTCGGCCACCGCGTCCGGTACGTGCCCGGGTCGGTCGCGTTCCACAAGCACCACGTGACGATGAAGAAGTTCGGGAACTTCCGCGAGAGCTACCTGCTCGAGCGGAACGCGCTGCTCTCGATGTACAAGAACTACGACGACGAGTCGCTCGCGCGCGCCCTGCCCGCCGCGATGGCCCTGGCCGTCCGGCGGTCGCTCGCGCGGGCGGACGTCGACGCCACGTCCCTGGACCTGCAGCGGTCGCCCGGCGGGGACGACGTCGGCAGCCTCGAGCTGCCCAAGATGGCCCTGACCGGGACGTTCGCGGTCGACTACCTCGTCGAGCAGCTCCCGACGCTCCTGGAGTCCCGACGGGAGCTGCAGGCCGCGCGCCGGCGCAGCGACCGCGAGCTCTTCCCGCTGTTCCGCAAGGCGCTCGAGCCGGCGTACGGCATGCCCTCCTACCTCGCGGCGCACGACACGCTGGTCGAGGCGTTCGGCATCGCCGAGCACGTCAACAGCAGGCACCGGGTCCTCGTCGTGACCGGCGAGCCGCTGCTGGAGCGCATGGCCGGGCCGGCGATCCGCGCGTGGGAGATCGCCAGCGCGCTGGCGGGGGAGCACGACGTGCGGCTGCTGTCGACCGGCGGGGCGAAGCGGTCGTCGCCGGACTTCTCGGTCGAGTACGCGCACGGTGCCGGCCTGCGGGAGCCGACCCGCTGGGCCGACGTGATCATCTTCCAGGGCTTCCTGCTCGAGCAGGCGCCCTGGCTCAAGGACAGCCCCAAGGTCGTCGTGGCGGACATCTACGACCCGATGCACCTGGAGCAGCTCGAGCAGGCCCGGGACCTCGGGCCCGACGGCCGCGTGCGCGCCGTGCGCGCCACCACCGACGTGCTGAACGAGCAGATCCGACGCGCCGACCTCCTGCTCTGCGCCTCGGACAAGCAGCGGGACTTCTGGCTCGGGCACCTCGCCAGCCAGGGCCGGGTCAACCCCGCCGTCTACGACGAGCAGGCGAACCTCGACAACCTGCTGGCGGTCGTCCCGTTCGGGATCGCCGACGAGCCGCCGGTCCAGCGCCGGCACGGCATCAAGGGCACGGTCGAGGGCATCGGCCCCGACGACAAGGTGATCCTGTGGGGCGGCGGGATCTACAACTGGTTCGACCCGCTGACCCTGATCCGCGCGGTGGCGCGGCTGGCCGAGCGCCGCCCGGACGTCCGGCTGTACTTCCTCGGTCTCAAGCACCCCAACCCGGGCGTGCCCGAGATGGAGGTCGCCTGGCGCACGCAGGAGCTCGCGCGCGAGCTGGGGCTCACCGGTCGGCACGTGTTCTTCAACGAGGGCTGGGTGCCCTACGAGGAGCGCGCGGACTACCTGCTCGACGCGGACCTGGGCGTCTCGACGCACTTCCAGCACGTCGAGACGGCGTTCAGCTTCCGCACCCGGATCCTCGACTACCTGTGGGCCTCCCTGCCGATCGTCGCCACCGACGGGGACACGTTCGGCGCGCTGATCCGCGAGCGTGGGCTCGGCCGGGTCGTACCGGCGGAGGACGTCGAGGCGCTCGAGGCCGCGCTCGAGGAGATGCTCTACGACGTGCCGGCGGCCGAGGCGGCGCGTGCCGCCGTGCGGGGGTTCGCGACGGACTACGCGTGGTCTCGGGTGCTCCGGCCGCTCATCGAGTTCTGCCGGGACCCGCGGCGGGCCGCCGACGTGGCGCTCCGGGGCACGGCCGAGCAGGACCGGCGCGAGCCGGACGCCCGCCCGCGCCCGACCGTGCGGGGCGACCTCGCGCTGGCGAAGGACTACCTGCGCGCAGGCGGCGTCGGCGAGGTGGTCCGGCGGGCCACCGGCCGCGTGCGCCGGATGACCGGCGGCGCCTGACCGTCGGTCCTCGGCTCATCCCCGGGCGGCGCCGCGGAGCCGGCCGAGCAGCCGCCGCCCGGGGGAGGCCTGCGCCGCCTCCGGGCGGTCCTGCGCGATCTCGGCGAGCCGCGCCGCCACCCGGCGCCCGGCGGCGGCCGGGGAGTGCAGCGTCGCGATGTCCCCCGCGGCGCGCTCCCCGCGGGCACGCGCCTGCTCGGGGTGCGCCACCACCTCGCGCATCAGCCGGGCGGCGTGGTCCAGGTCCGGCTCGGCCCACGTCGAGCCGGCCGGGTACGGCGCCGCGTCGTCCGGGATCGGCACGGGGGTCCAGTCCACCAGGTAGCTGTTCGCGTCCGTCATGAACTGCAGGTTGCCGCTGTACCGGGTGGCGATCACCGGCTTGCCCCAGGCCATGGCCTCCGCCATGGTCAGGCCGAGCCCCTCGCTGCGGTGCAGCGAGACGTAGCAGTCGCACGCCGCCATGAGCGCGTCGCGCGCGTCCGCGTCCAGGTACTCCTCGAGCAGCAGGACGTGGGGCAGGCCCGCGACGCGCAGCCGCAGTCGCTCCGCGTCCGCGGGCCGCTGGTCGGCGTTGATCGACTTCACCACCAGCACCGGCCCGTCCTCCGGGCCGAAGGCTGCGCAGAAGGCGTCGACGAGGCCGAGGGGGTTCTTGCGTTCCGCGGTGCTGAGGAAGTCGAAGGCGAACAGGAACAGCGGCCCCTCGGGGAGGCCGAGGTCCGCCCGACCGAGTGCCGGCGCGGCCGGCCGCTGGGGGAGCGGTGGCGTCAGCGTGGTCACCGGGAGCGCCGTGTGCGGCGCGATCGCGTCCCGGATGAAGTCCGTGGCGACCCACACCTCCTCGACCGCGGCGAACCCGCCGTGCTGGGACGCGGGGAAGTCCTCGACCTCCCAGTACCACATGCCGATGCGGTAGGTCCGGTCGTACGCGACGGGCAGGCCCGCGGCCACGGTCGGCGTCAGGTCCGCGTTCACGCAGAGCACGGTCGTCGCCAGCGGTGCCCGGACCGGGCCCGTCGCGGGCCCCGCCGGCCGCTGGCGGCTGCTGAGGTGGGTCTCCACCGGGACCGCCACGTGCGGCACCCCCGCGGCGGCGAGGGCGCCGACCACCTGCCGGGCCGACTCGCCGATGCCCAGCTCCCCGCGGAGGAAGCCGACGACGTTGACACCCGGTCCGAAGGTGGCAGGCGGTGGGGGCGGGGGCGTCCACCGGCGCACGGACTCCTCGACGAGCGCGGCGTCGTACCCCTCGCTCGCGGCGTGGTCCGCGGCCCAGCCGACGAACGCCTCCTCGTCGCGACCGGGCACCCACGGGAAGGCGGCGGCCAGGTCGGGCCGCGCCGCGCGGATCGCGAGCAGGTACCGGCCGGGTGCGCCGGACCCGGACGGCTGGGTGAGCCAGTCCAGGAGCTCCTGCCGCCGGGCCGGGTCGAACGGGTCCGGCGCCGTCACCGCGGAGCCCTGCTCGCGGTAGAGGGTGCGGAACGCAGGGTCGAGGCGCGCGCCGACGCTCGTGCGGGCCAGGTCGGCGCCCGGGTCCGGCGCGGCGGTCGCCGCCGCGAGGACGGCCGCGGCGTCGGCGACCCGGGTCGCGAGCGCCGGGTGGTCGCTGAGCCGGGCGCGCGGGTCGCCCGCGATCCCGCCGTCGAGCAGCCACGGGCGCGCGGGGTCCGTGGCCGTGAGGTCGACCGCCACCACCGGGGTGCCGTCGAGCAGGAGCCCGCGCCGGGGGTCCTCGGCGAGGTGGTGCTCGCGCCGCAGCGACCACGGCGACACCAGGGTGCCCGCAGCACGGTCCGCGGCGTGCGGCAGCGCGGTCAGGACGCCGGGCCACGCGTGCTGACCGTCGTCCCGGGGGCCGACGCCGGCGAGCACCTCCTCCCAGGCCGCGAGCACGTCGGCGCGGTCGGGCCGCACCGCCAGGAGAGCCGGCTCCACGGCGCCCGCCCGGCCCAGGTCGCCCGCGTCCGGCCGGCGGCCGTCGGCGGGCGGGACCGGTCGGACCACCAGGGCGAGGCCGTGCCGGTCCGCCGCCGACGCGAGCGCGTCCGGGGGAGCGAGCAGGAGGACGCCCGGCGCCGCGAGCACCACCGCGGCGTGCGCGCCCGCCGCCGCGCGGGCGGCGAGGAGCCGGCGCGCGGCGAGCGACCGGACCACGTCGAGCGGGTGGCGGGCGGCCCACCGGTGCAGCTGGGCGGGATCGACCCCGGCGTCGGCGGGGGACAGGACCCGCTCCCCGGCGGCGGGGACGTAGCCGGCGTCGAGGTCGAGGACCTGCACCTCGGCGCCGACGGCGACGGCGGACCCCGCGGTGAGCCGCGCGGCCCCCGCCGTCCCGGAGGTCGTGACGATCAGGAGGTGCACGCGAGCTCGCTTTCCGTGGCGGGGTTGGTCCGAGGGTAGCGACCCGGGGGTCGGCGCACCGGGGAACGGCGGGACGCGCGTCTCAGCGGCCGGCCGCGGCCCCGCGGTACACGGCCGCGTGCCGGGCCGCGGCGTCGGACCAGGTGAACGCCTGGCTGCGTGCCCGGCCGGCGGCCCCGAGGAGCGGCCCCTCCTCGGAAAGCGCGCGCTCCATCCCCGCGGCGAGGTCCTCGGGGTCCAGCGGGTCCACGAGGACCCCCGCCCCGGCGACCACCTCGGCCATCGAGGTCCCGCGGGAGGTGACCACCGGGGTGCCGACGGACATCGCCTCCAGCACCGGCAGGCCGAAGCCCTCCCAGGTGGACGGGAAGCAGAACGCGGCCGCGGCCGCGTAGGTCGCCCGCAGGTCGGAGGTGGACAGCCGACCGAGCTCGACGACACGGCGCTCCCACGGCCCCGGTGCCGGGCGGGCCGGGACCTCGCCCCAGCCGGGCGGGCCCACCAGGACCAGCCGGACGTCGGGGTCGCGCTCGGCCAGCCGGGCGAACGCGGCGAGCAGACCGCCGACGTTCTTGCGCGGCTCGAAGGTCCCGCACCAGAGCACGAAGCGCTCGGGCAGCCCGAGGCGGGTGCGTACCTCGGCCACGTCCGACGCGGTCACGGTCCACCCCGGCGCGCCGTGCGGGACGACGTGCAGCCGCTCCGGGGCGATCCCGGCGGCGACGCAGTCGTCCGCGGTCGCCCGGGACGGCACGACCACCGCGGCGGCCTCGTCGCGGGTGCGCTCCAGGGCGCGGGTGAAGAACCGGACGCCGCGCGGCGTGAAGTGGGCGGGGTCGCGGAGGAAGGCGACGTCGTGCACGGTCACCACGAGAGGGCGCGAGGTCGGCGGGATCGCCCACGTGGAGGCGTGCACCACGTCGAGGTCGCGGACCAGCCACTCGGGGCGCGGCGCGGACAGGTGGTTCCACGCCCGGTAGAGCGCGTAGCGCGGCAGGGGCAGCGACCGGACCGGCACGGGCACCCGGAGCTCGTCCGGCTCGTGGTGCCGGTGGGCCGCGGCCAGCCCGGTCGCGCGGACGTCGTCACGGTGGCGGAGCGCGTCCAGGAGCGCGAGCAGGTAGGACGCCGAGCCCCCCGGCACCCGCTGCCAGGCCTGCTCGACGGTCACGCCGGCGTGGACCGGCCCGGCGTCGCTCACCGTGACGGGCCCTCGGCCACGAGCAGGGCGGCCACGACCGGGCGCGGCACCCGCGCGGTACGGTCGACCGCGCGGCGCCGGCGCAGCGCGGCCGGGGCCCGGCGGGCGACGGCGACCAGCGCGCGGGCACGGCGCCCGCGCTCGGGTCCGAGCACCGCCCGGACGCCGGCACGGGCGAACGCGCGGGCGACGACCGGCGCCGGCGCGTGCAGGAGCGCCACGAGCAGGCGGTTCCGCTCGTTGTGGTCGCGGAAGAACGCGGACGTCGCGTCGGACGAGCCGGCGTGGTCGTGCACCGTCCGGGCACCGTCCACGTGGGCGACGGTCCAGCCGCGCCGGCGCAGCCGCCAGGAGAGCTCGGTGTCCTCGTAGTACATGAACAGCGACTCGTCGAACGGGCCCACGTCCGACAGCGCCGCACGTGACAGCGCCGCGCAGCCGCCGTTGAACCCGAAGACGTCCACGGAGGCGGGGGGCCCGGCGGCGTCGGCGAGCCAGTCCCGGTCCCGGCCGTTCGCGGCGCGCGTGACCTCGTTGCCCGTGCTGTTCAGCCGCTCGCTGCCGACCTCCCCGTCCGGGACCCGCACCCAGGTCCTGCCGGCGTGGTCGACCAGCCCTGCCTCGCCCGCGCGCCCCGGACGGAACCGGCCGCGGAGCGCGACCCTGCCGGTCGTCGCGCCGAGCCGCTCCGCACCGGAGGCGTCGAAGGGCGCGACGAGCTGCTCGACGAGCCCGGGCTCCGCGACCGCGTCGTTGTTCAGCAGCACGACGACGTCTCCGGACGACGCGGCGACACCGGCGTTGACGCCGCCCGCGAATCCGGTGTTCCGGCCGAGCGGCACCAGGCGGACACCGGGACGTTCCCGCAGCGCCTCGACCGTGCCGTCGGTGGACCCGTTGTCGACGACGAGCACCTCGACGGCGCGACCGGGGGCCCGCTGGCGGTCGAGCGAGTCGAGGCAGCGGAGCGTGAGGTCGAGGCCGTTCCAGGTCACCACGACCACGCTGACGGAGGAGGTCGTCACACCGCCGACCCGACGGCCGGCCGCTCGGTGCTGCCCGACGGCTCGACGCCTGTCCCGGTGGCCGCTGTCGCGCCGGCGCGCGCGGTGAGCACCACGGCCGCGCCGAACGCCGCCGCGGCGACGACGGCGAGGAGCGCCAGCAGCGGCAGCGGGAGCGGCGGGAGCCAGGCGTCCGGTGCGAGCGAGAACCAGCCACCGTCGTCGCCGTTCACGTACCGGTGCAGGTTCTGCGCGAAGGCCACGAGCTGGACGACCGCGAGCAGCGAGCCGAGCACCACCGCGAGGGAGACGCCGAGGCGCTGGACCCCGGCCAGCCACGCCACCGGGACCTCCCGCGACCGCCGGTGCACGACGAACGCCGCGAGCAGCGGCACCCCGATCGCGACGGGGAGGATGTAGCGGCCCTGCCAGATGAACCCGAGGTAGTGGGCCTGGGACGCGTGGATCACCACCGGCACCACGTAGGTCGCCGCGGCGACCAGGCCGATCACGGCGCGCTCGCGCCAGGTGCCGACCGCGAGGGCGACCAGGACGACGAACGCGGCGCCGGCGGCGTACGCCATGAGCACCCAGCCCTCGAGCGGCGTGTCCATCCAGCCGAACTGGCCGACCATGTTGAGCACGAAGCCGTCCCAGGCGTAGACGCTCAGGCGCGCGGCGTTGGGGAAGGTCATGTCCGGGTGGTTCACCGCAGCGCCCGAGCCCAGGGAGTTGGTGCCGACCACCCAGGCGGCCGCGGCGAGGCACGACAGGACGATCGCGGCCAGGGGCGGCCAGGAGGCGCGCCGGCGGACCACCTCGACGAACGACCGCCACGGCGAGATCAGCAGCACCGCCGCGACCAGGATCGCGCAGTAGAGCAGCGACAGCCCTCGGGCGTTGACGAAGAACGCGGTCGAGAGGGCGATCCACCACATGCGGCTGCGCACGAGGGCCGGGTCGGGGTGCCGGAGCAGGGCGAGGAGCTGGCACCAGAGCGCGAACGCGGCCGTGATCTCGATGGCCGCCGGGTTCACGGTCGACGTCAGGAACACGATCATCGGCGTCAGGGCGCCCGCGACCCCGGGCACCGCCCACGTGGGCGGTCCGGTCTGGGCGAGCGCGCGCAGCCCGAGGGCCACGAAGAAGGTGGTGAACGCGGCGGACAGGATCCGCATGCCGTAGAGCACGGGATCACCCGCCGGGAGCAGGCTCGGCAGACCCACGACCGCGTAGTAGAGGGGGTTGTACCGCCCTGCCGGGGTCACGGCGTCGGACGGTTCGTCCAGGTCCTCCGTGGGCGTCAGGTCGCACCCGGCGGGCTCGTCCGGGACGAACATGTAGCACGTGGGGTACGCGGTGACGAACCGGTAGAAGTACGGCACGTCGACGGACGTGCCGCCGGTGGTGTCCGGACCGGTGAGCTGGCCGCGGACGACCGAGGCCGCCTTGACGGTGTGGGCGGGCTCGTCGGGCGACGCCATGAGGGGGTTGGCCACCGCCCACAGGGACGACAGCACGAAGAGCACGGCCCACCAGCCCCAGAACACCTTGTCGTGGGACCTCACCGGGCGTCCTCCTCGCTCGTGCGCGGCGCGCCGCCGGGCTGCTCGGGGTGCGGCGGGCCGGACGGGCCCTGGGCACGGGTCAGGTGCTGGCGCATCTCGAGCCGCAGCAGCGCGACCTCCTCGGCGAGCGTGCGGCTCTCCTCCTCGAGGGTGGAGACCTCGGTGCTCAGCTGGATGCACACGGCGAGGAGCACGAGGGAGGCCAGCGCGAACAGCAGGTTGGCGGGCGTCTGGACGCCGACCAGGTCCGACAGCCAGAACGCCAACCCCGGGAACACGCCGATCACGACGACCGCCAGCGTCAGCACGATCCAGACGGCGGCGTACTTCTCCCGGATCCGTCGGGTGCGCAGCAGGTGCAGCAGCGAGAGCACCAGCGCCAGGCACACGACGATGGAGATGATCGTGAGCCTCATGCGGTCCCCTCGATCTCGAGCGCCGGCTGGGCGGCGACGGTCGGCCGGGACAACGCGATGACGAGCGCGAGCGCGGCGCGCCCGAGGAAGACGGCGGCGCGCACGGGCGAGTGCGACGGCCGCCCGCCGGCGCGCGGCCGCATGGCGACCCCGACCTGGCGCACGACCAGACCGGCGCGCGCGGCGATCACCAGCGACTCGACGGTGTCCCCCAGGTACTCGGCGGGGTAGTTGCCGGAGAACAGCGTGATCGCGCGTCGGCCGCTCAGCTTGAACCCCGAGGTCGCGTCGGTGAGGGAGGTCCGGCACACCCGGGACAGCACGCCCGCGAGCATCCGCATCGACCAGCGGCGCGGACCGCGCGCCTCGTAGTCGCCGACGCCCGCGAACCGGGCGCCGATCACGATGTCGGCCTGCTCGCGGCGCATGGTCTCCAGCAGCTGCGGGATCTCGGCGGGGTCGTGCTGCCCGTCGGCGTCCACCTGGACGGCCAGGTCGTAGCCCTTGCGCATCGCGTAGGTGTACCCCGCGCGCATCGCGCCGCCGACGCCGAGGTTGATGGGGAGCTCGAGGACGAGCGCGCCGGCGCGCGCTGCCTCCTCGGCGGTGCGGTCGGTGGACCCGTCGTCGACGACGAGGACGTCCGCGTCCGGGACGGCGGAGAAGAGCTCGGAGACGACGCCTGCGACGGTGTCCTGCTCGTTCCAGGCCGGCACGACGACGAGCATCCGCGCGCTGCTGGCGGAAGGCATGGCGGCCATCCTACCGGCGACCCGCGGTCGCCCGGCGCACCGCGGCGGCGTGCACGAGCACGCCGACGAGGGGCCCGCACGCGAGGCTGAGCACCGCGCGCAGCTCGATCGGCCCGGGCGCGAGCAGCACGGCGGCCGAGACGACCGTCGCGACCACCCAGCCGGCGGCGTAGGCACGGTGCCTGCCCAGGGCCAGCACGGCGGCGCCGGTGAGCGTGAGCAGGCCGAGCGCCACGGCGGACGCGGTCAGGCCCGCGAGGACGCCGCCCGGGACCCGGTACGCGGGCCCCAGGACCGCGGCCATCAGCCACGGGCCGACGAGCGCCGCCGCGGCCGCCCCGACGGCGCCGACGACCACGACGGCGCCGCCGATCTGGAGCAGGGGCCGGGCCCCGCGCTCGCGGTGCGCGAGGAAGTGCGTGATCGCCACCCCCTGGTAGGCGTTCAGGGGGATGAGCAGCGGTGCCCGCGTCAGCTGGACGGCCATGAGCAGGGGCGCCGCCTGCGCGTACGCCTCGGCCGGGGTGGTGACCCGCAGCAGCACGGGGAAGCCCACGACGAGGGCGGCGCTCGCGGCCGTGCCGGCCATGGCCTGCGCGGTCCCCGCGGCGAACGCGCGACCGGGCATCCCGGCGCGGCGCGAGCGGGCCGCGCGCACCGCGGGGGCTGCCGAGAAGCCCAGCCAGGTCGCGGCGGCGAGTCCGGCACCGGCCGCCATGCCGGCGCCGGCGAGCCCGGCCGCCGCGGCGCCGGCCGTGAGCACCAGGCGGACCACGGACTCGGCCCCGACCAGACGCGCGTAGGTCGGCCAGCTGCCGCCGCCGGCGAGCGCCCCGGCGATCGCGGCGTGCCCGGAGAACGCGACGACCGAGACGGCCACCACGACGAGGAGGAGCCACGGGTCCGGGCCGAGCACCGCGCGCGCCCAGAGCGGGCCCGTGGCGAGCAGGACGGCGGCGGCGCCCGCGCCCACCAGCAGCCCGGCGCGCAGGACGCGCGGCCCGCCGGCGGGCGCCCCGCCGGGGACGGTAGCCCCGGCGAGAGTGACGTGCACCGCGCGGGTGGTCTCGTTCTGCAGGCCGCCGAGCACGCCGAAGCAGAAGAACAGCAGCCCCCAGAACGCCAGGAAGTCCGCGTTGTCGGCCGGGTCCAGGACCCGGGCCGCGACGAGGAGCACCACGTAGCCGGCCGCCGCCGCGACCAGCGACGCGACTCCGACGCCGCCGAACCGCGCGCCGTTCCCGGTCGCCTCGTCGGCGCGGTCGGCGCCGGCGGTCACGCCCGGTCTCCGGCGGTGTGCGCCGCGAGGTAGGCGTCCTCGTGCGCCGCGGCGCACGCCGCCCAGGTGAACAGCCGGGCGCGCTCGAGCCCGCGCCGCTGCAGCCCCTCGGTGTCGGCGAGGGCCGCGCGCACACCGTCGGCGATCGCCCGGGGGTCGGTCGGGTCGAAGAGCGCGGCGGCGTCCCCGCACACCTCCGGGAGGGAACCCGCGGAGGACGCGGCGACGGGGCAGCCCGAGGCCATCGCCTCCAGCGGCGGCATCCCGAAGCCCTCGTACAGGCTCGGGAACACCAGGCAGGCCGCCGTGCGGTACAGCTCGAGGAGCTCGGCGCGCGGCACGTTCCCGCGGGCGTCCACCCAGTCGGGCAGCTCCCCGAGGCCGTCGAGGCCGCCGCCGGTCAGGACGAGGCGCAGGTCCGGGTCGTCCTCCCGGAGGAGGCGGACCGCCTCCAGCAGCCGCTCGTGGTTCTTGTGCGCCCAGCCGCGAGCGGGGTACAGCAGGAAGCGCTCGCGCGGACCGAGCTGCGGCGTGAACGCCGCGGTGTCGACGGCCAGGTGCGCGACGGTGATCCGCTCCGGGGGGACGCCCAGGTGGTGCACGATGCGCTGCTTCGAGAACTCGCTGATGGTGATGATCCGGTCGGCCCGGAGTGCCGCCCGGTCGTAGTACAGGCGCCGGTACCAGAGCTCCGCGCGGGAGAACAGGTGCGGCATGTCGAGGTGCTGCACGTCGTGCAGCGACTGGACGACGCGGTCGCCGCGACGCGGCAGCGGGACGGTCGCCGTGAACGGGTAGTGCAGGACAGCACCCCGCGGCGCGCGGCCGAGCAGCCGGCCGCGGCGCAGCACCGAGGTCGCGACGGTCCGCAGCCGCGCCGCCGTCGACGGGGCCGGGACGATCTCGGGGGCGAGCACCTCGGGCAGGTCGGGCACGAACCCGGCCGCCTGCGCGGGCAGCAGCACCGACGCCGACACGCGGCCGGACCGGGCCAGCTCCCGGCCGAGCTCCCGGGCGTACGTCTCGGTCCCGCCCATCCCCCCGGGGACCAGCGTCAGCATGGACAGCACGACGCGGGGGAGGGTGCGGGACGGGACGTTCACAGGGGTTCTGCCTCCGGGTCGGGTGAGCCGCGGCGCGCGGCGCCCCTAGTCTGGCCCATGTCACCCGCTCGATCCGGAAGGTCCTCCTGCATGCCGCTCGACATCTTCGTCCCGTTCTGGGGCGACCCGGCCCTGCTCCGCGAGACGGTGGCGAGCGTGCTGGCCCAGCGCAACGGCGACTGGCTGCTCACGGTGGTGGACGACGCGTACCCGGACGAGAGCGTCCCGGCCTGGTTCGCGTCGATGGACGACCCGCGGATCACGTACGTGCGCAAGGAGCAGAACGAGGGCATCACCGCGAACTACCGCACCTGCGTGTCGATGGCGACGCAGGAGTCCGTGGTCATCCTGGGCTGCGACGACGTGCTGCTGCCCGACTTCGTGGACGTGGTGCTCGCCGCTCGGGCCCGGTTCCCGGGTGCCGCGATCATCCAGCCCGGCGTCGAGGTCATCGACGAGCACGGGCGGGTGGTGCGCCCGCTGGCCGACCGCGTGAAGCAGGACGTGGTGCGGCCCCGCGCGAGCGCCGCCCGGGTCCTGTCGGGAGAGCCGCTCGCCGCGAACCTGATGCACGGCGACTGGCTGTACTGGCCGTCGCTCGTCTTCCGGCGCGACGTCCTGGTGCGCACGCCGTTCCTCGACGACCTGCCGCTGATCCAGGATCTCGCTCTGGTGATGGACATGGTGCTCGACGGCGAGCAGCTCGTCCTCGAGCCCCGGGTCTGCTTCCGGTACCGCCGGCACAGCCACAGCGCCTCGTCGGCGTCGCTGATCGACGGCCGCCGGTTCAGCGGCGAGCGCGCCTACTTCGCGCACGTGGCCGCGCGCTGCGACGCCCAGGGCTGGCGCCGCGCCGCGCGCGCCGCCCGGCTCGCGGTCACCTCGCGGCTGCACGCGCTGACCCTGCTCCCGCGGGCGGCCCGGTCCGGCGCGGTGGGCACCATGCTCCGGCACGCGTTCGGCCCGATGCGGCCGTGACCGCCGCCCCGACCCCCACCCGCGGCGGACGACCCGCCGGCACCCGACGAGAGGACCCGCAGTGAACGCGCCCACGCCCGCCCGCACGCCCCAGGAGGAGACCGTCCTCGTCACTGGCGGGGCGGGGTTCATCGGCACGACCATGTCCGCGGACCTCGTGCGGACGTTCGGGCGGGTCGTCGCGCTCGACAACCTGCACCCGCAGGTGCACGCCCGCCCGGAGCGGCCCGCCGAGCTCGCCGAGGGCGTCGAGCTCGTCGTCGGCGACGTCACCGACCCGGCCGCGTGGGACGCGCTGCTCGCCGACGTCCGGCCTGACGTCGTGATCCACCTCGCGGCCGAGACGGGCACCGGCCAGTCGCTCACCGAGTCCACCCGCCACGCCGAGGCCAACGTGGTCGGCACCACGCAGATGCTGGACGGCCTGCGCCGCGCCGGCGTCCGGCCGCGCCGCATCGTGCTCTCGAGCAGCCGCGCGGTCTACGGCGAGGGCGCCTGGCGCCGCGCCGACGGCACGCTGTTCCTGCCGGGGCAGCGCACCGCGGAGATCCTCCAGCGGCACGAGTGGGACTTCCCCGGCGCGGAGCCGGTCGCCATGGCCGCCGCCACGACCCGGCCCGCACCGGTGAGCGTCTACGGGGCGACCAAGCTGGCCCAGGAGCACATCATCACCTCGTGGGCGAACTCCGAGGGTGTCGAGGCGGTCGTCCTGCGGCTGCAGAACGTCTACGGCCCGGGCCAGTCGCTGACCAACTCCTACACCGGGATCATGGCGCTCTTCTGCCGGCTGGCGCGCGAGGGCGCGTCCATCCCGCTCTACGAGGACGGCGCGGTGCGGCGCGACTTCGTGCTGGTCGACGACGTCGCGCGGGCGCTGCTCGCGGCGGCGACCGCGGCCGACCCGGGCAGCGACCCGATCGACATCGGCTCGGGGGAGCACCAGACGATCGCCGACGCCGCCCGGCTGATCGCGCGGTTCTACGGCGCGCCGGACCCCCACGTCACCGGCCAGTACCGGCAGGGCGACGTGCGGCACGCGTGGGCCGACGTGACCCGCGCACGCGAGGTGCTGGGCTGGGCCCCGCAGGTGTCGCTCGCCGAGGGCGTCGACCGCCTCGCGCGCTGGGTGGACGAGCAGCAGGGCGCCTGACCGGCGCGGGACGACGGGGCGGACCGGAGGGTCCGCCCCGTCGTCGTCTCAGGCGGGCCGGGCGGCGGTGGACCGCCGGGCCCACCGCATCGCCGGCCGCTCGACGAGCAGCCAGCTCGCGACGGCCAGCGGCACGGTGACCGCGAGGGCGACGACGTCGTACGCCAGGAGCGGCAGCTCGTGCGCGCCGGTCAGCACCAGCAGCTGCTGGACGGGGAACGCGTAGATGTAGATGCCGTACGACACGTCGTGGCGCCGCAGCAGGTCGGGGATCGGCAGCGCCGACCCGACCCAGATCAGCGCGTACGCGAGGAACGGCGCGGTCAGCTGCGCTCCCCACCCGTCGAGCAGCCACACCGCTCCCGCGACGACCGCCACGCTGCCGGCCGCGGCGGCCCAGTGCATCGGGAGGCGGTGCCGCAGCCGCTCCACGAGCGCGCCGCCGAGGAACAGCGGCAGCAGCTTCGCGAGCAGCTGGGCGTCGACGTTGCCGCCGAGCAGGGTCGCGACACCGTGCGGCCAGCCCGCGTGGGCGGCCACCGACAGCACGAACGCCCCCACCAGACCCCAGACGGAACGGCGCATGAAGCCGACCAGGGCGAGCAGCCCGACGACCAGGTAGCAGAGGAACTCGTAGTACAGGCTCCACAGCGAGCCGTTCCACGCGCCGGGGTACGGCACGTCGGCCGGCGTGCCCGCGATGTCGTAGGCGTTCACGCGCAGGAACAGGTTGCTCCAGACGAAGTTCGCGGGCGTGGTGCTCGTGGTCAGGTACCCCGAGAGGGTGCCGTGCAGCCAGACGTACCCGATCGGGCCCACGACGGCGACCATCACCAGCAGGCACACGACGAACGCGGGGAAGATGCGCGCCACCCGGTGCACCAGGTACGTCGAGAGCGGGTTGCGCCAGCGTGAACCGGTGATGAGGTAGCCGCTCACCGCGAAGAACCCGAACACGGCCCAGCCCCCGAGGTTCTCGCCGTCGACGTGCGGGCCGACGCCGCGCCCCGAGATGTAGTAGGCGTGCGCGTGCAGCACGAGCACCGCGAGGCCGAGACGGACCACGTTGAGCCCGTTGCGCCGCGGGTCCATCTGGCGGCCGTGCCACCGGCCCAGCCGGGCCTCCGGTGCGGTGCGGACGTCGGGGCGCGCAGGCGCGAGCTCCTGCGGCGTGGCCGCCGTCACGGGGCGGTGCCCGGCAGGGAGGTGTCCATGCGCCCAGTGTCGCGCATCGGGCTCGGCGGGCCCGCACCTACGATGGCGCGGTGCGAGTTCTGTTCGACGCGACGGCCATCCCTGCGGACCGCGGAGGTGTCGGCCGGTACGTCGACGCGCTGCTCCCCGCGCTCGAGGCGGAGGGGGTGGACCTGCGCGTGGTGTGCCAGGCGCGGGACGCCGACCAGACCGCCGCGCTCGTGCCAGGGGCCGACGTGGTCCCCGTGCACGCGCTCGTCGAGCGCCGGCCGGCCCGGCTCGCCTGGGAGCAGACCGCCCTGCCGCTGCTGGCCCGGCGCGGGGTCGACCTGCTGCACAGCCCGCACTACACCTTCCCGGTCGTGACCCCGGTGCCGCTGGTCGTCACGCTGCACGACGCCACGTTCTTCAGCCACCCGCAGCTGCACTCGCCGGTGAAGGCGCGGTTCTTCCGCACCGCCACCCGGCTCGCCGTGCGCCGGGCGGCAGGGCTCGTGGTGCCGTCCCGGGCCACCCGGGACGAGGTCGTGCGCTACGCGGGCGGGTCCCCGAGCCGGTTCACCGTCGCGTACCACGGCGTCGACACCGAGATCTTCCACCCCGTGGCCGCCGCCGAGCGCGCGCGCGTCCGCGCCGCCGTCGGCCTCGGCGCGGACGAGCCGTACGTGGCGTTCCTCGGCACGCTGGAGCCGCGCAAGAACGTGCCCGCGCTGATCGAGGGCTGGGTGCGGGCGTGCGCGGGCGCGGGGGACGGCCCGGCGCCGGCGCTCGTGCTCGCCGGCGGGGCCGGCTGGGACACCGCCGTCGACGCGGCCGTGGCGGCGGTGCCAGCCGGGCTGCGCCTGATCCGCACCGGCTACCTGCCGCTGGGCGACCTGGCCGGGCTGCTGTCCGGGGCGACCGTGGTCGCGTACCCGAGCCTGGGTGAGGGCTTCGGCCTGCCGGTGCTCGAGGCCATGGCGTGCGGCTCGGCGGTGCTCACGACCCGGGAGCTGTCGCTGCCGGAGGTCGGCGGCGACGCCGTCGCGTACACGGGCACCGGCGCGGCCGACATCGCGCTCGCGCTGCGGGAGCTGCTCGACGACGCGCCGCGGCGCGCGCAGCTGGCGGTGGCCGCCGAGGCGCGCGCCGCCGGGTTCACCTGGCGCGAGGCGGCCCGGGCGCACGTCGCCGCGTACGAGCGCGCGCTCGCGCGGGGCTGATCCCGGCGGACCGCCCCGGGCGAGGCCCGTCGGCGCGCCCGGTGCCGGACCTCAGGCGAGGCCGGCGACGTACCGCTGCACGGCGCCGTGGTCGGGCAGCAGGCCGGACGCGCGGGCCTCGGCGAGCGACGGGGCGGCCAGGTCCTTCTCCGAGAGCTGCGGCGTGATCGGCGACCCGTCGCGCGCCTGCGTCGGCCAGTCGATGCCGACCTCCGGGTCGAGCGGGTGGATGCCGTGCTCGCGCCCGGGCGAGTAGCCCGTCGAGCACAGGTACATCACGGTCGAGCCGTCCTCGAGCGACAGGAACGCGTGGCCCAGGCCCTCGCCGAGGTAGATCGCCCGCCGGTCCACGTCGTCCAGCAGCACCGCGTCCCAGGTGCCGAAGGTCGGCGACCCGACGCGGATGTCGACGACGACGTCGAGCACCGCGCCCTTCGGGCACGTCACGTACTTGGCCTGGCCCGGGGGGACGTCGGCGAAGTGGATGCCGCGCAGGACGCCGGCGGCCGACACCGAGATGTTGGCCTGCTGCAGGTCGAACCGGTGGCCGGTCGCCTCGGCGAACGGGCCGCCCTGGAACGCCTCGAGGAAGACGCCACGGGGGTCGCCGTGCTGCGTCGGCGTGATCTCCCAGGCACCGGGGACGGCGAGCTCGCGGTAGGTCATGGGGGTCCTCTCAGGGGTCGAACGGCCGGGGGAAGCCTAGCCGGGCCGGTACGCTGCCGTGGTTCGCCGACAAGAGGAGAAGACGTGCGCTGGCTGGTGACGGGTGCCCAGGGGATGCTCGGTCAGGACCTCGTGGCGCTGCTGCGCGAGCGGGGCCACGACGTGACGGGGCTCGGCCGCACCGACCTCGACATCACGGACCCCGCGGCCACCGCGGGCGCGGCCGCCGGGTACGACGTGGTCGCGAACGTCGCCGCGTACACCGCCGTCGACGCGGCGGAGTCCGACGAGGCCGCCGCGTTCGTCGTCAACGCCGCCGGGCCGGCGCTGCTGGCCCGCGCCGCGCGCGCGGCCGGCGCCCGCCTGGTGCAGATCTCGACCGACTACGTGTTCGACGGCCACGCGGAGCAGCCGTACGCCGAGGACGCCCCGATCCTGCCGCGCTCCGCGTACGGCCGCACCAAGGCGGCGGGGGAGTGGGCCGTGCGAGCGGAGGCACCGGACCACCTGATCGTGCGCACCGCGTGGCTGTACGGCGCGCACGGCGGCTGCTTCCCGAAGACCATCGTACGCGTGGCCGCGGAGAAGGGCGGCCTCGACGTCGTGGCCGACCAGGTCGGGCAGCCCACCTGGACCGCCGACCTGGCGGACCTCGTCGAGCGGCTCGTCGCGTCGGGTGCCCCGGCGGGCACCTATCACGGCACGTCCCAGGGACGGACGTCGTGGCACGGGTTCGCACGGGCCGCCGTGGCAGCCGCCGGGCTCGACCCCGCGATCGTGCGGGAGACGACCTCGGAGAAGTTCGTCCGGCCCGCCCCGCGCCCGGCGTACTCCGTCCTCGGCCACGAGGCGCTCCTCGCCGCGGGCGTGGAGCCGATCGGGGACTGGGCCGCGCGGTGGGACGCCGCGGCGGGTGCGGTGCTGGGCTGACGAGGAGCGCCCCGGCGGCACCGCCGCCGGGGCGCCCGGTCAGGCGTGCCGCGCTCGCGTCTCGACCAGGAAGTCCTCGTACGTGCGGATGTAGTCGTCCGCGTCGTACGGCAGCGAGGCGAACACGCCGAGCACGGCGTCTGCGGTGTACCGGTACTGGGTCCCCCACGTCATGGCGGGCATGTACAGGCCCACGCCGGGCCGGTCGAGCACGACCTCGGTCCGCTGCGTCCCGTCGTCGACGATGCACGCGACGGACCCGCGCAGGCAGACGAGGACCTGCTCGCAGGCGCGGTGCGCGTGCTCGCCGCGGACGTCCTTCGACGGGACGTCGAAGACGGCGAAGAACCGCGCGGGCTCGAACGGCAGGTCCTTCCCGAGCTCGACGGCCGCGAGCGAACCGCGGAGGTCGCTCGCGACCCGCAGCCGGAGCAACCGGGCGCCCCCGGTGAGCTGCTGCTCGTCCGCCCCGTCCGGGGCGGCCACGGCGGCGGCCTTCTCGGCGCCGGCGTAGCCGGTGATCCGAGCCGGGTTGCCGACGACGACGGCGTTGGCGGGGACGTCCTTGGTCACGACCGCGCCCGCGCCGACCATCGCGTTGCGGCCGACCCGGACGCCCGGGAGGATCACGGCACCCGCGCCCAGCGAGGCCCCGTCCGCGACGACGGTCTGCAGGAACTCCTCGGGGTACTGCTTGGACCGCGGGAACCGGTCGTTGGCGAAGGTCACGTTCGGGCCGACGAACACGTCGTCGCCCAGCCGCACGCCGTCCCAGAGCTGGACGCCGGACTTCACGGTGACCCGGTCACCCACGACGACGTCGTTCTCGACCAGGACGTGGTCGCAGATGTTGCAGTCGACGCCGATGCGGGCGCCCGGCAGCACGTGCGCGAACGCCCAGATCCGGGTGAGGTCGCCGACGGTCTCGGACTCGCAGATGCCCTGCGGGTGCACGTACGGGCTCACGGGGTCTCCAGGTGAGGGGTGTCGGGGGCGCCGGCGGTGCGGGCCCGGTGCAGGCGGCCGGTGATGAGCCGGCCGCCGAGGAACGTGAGGGGCGCGGTCACGACCACGACGAGGCTGGTCGCCGCCTCGGGGTACCCGGCGCTGGTCCACAGGTGGACCGCCCCCAGGCCGATCAGGTAGACGACCAGGTAGAGCACCACGTAGGCGACCACCGCGGCGCGGTCCATCCGGACGCCGTAGACGAACCGGTCCGCCAGGAAGGTCGACAGCACCAGCCCCCCGGCGAAGACGAGCGTGTACGCCAGCCGCGGGTCGATCACGAGCGACAGCAGGGCGAGCAGGGCGGCGGTGACCAGGGTGTTGGCGCCCCCGGCCAGCAGGAACCGCCAGGCCGACCCGCCGAGGCTGTGGCGCTCAGGCATCGAGGTCGTACACCTGCCGGGACATGGCGACGGACACCGGCCGTGACTTGCTGTTCTCGTACGTGCGCCAGACGTACGAGCCGACGACACCGAGCCCGGACAGCAGGACGAAGGTGGAGAACAGCATGACGAGCATGAGCGGCGTGTACCCGATCTCGTCGATGTTGCCCGTGAGCCAGCTGATGAACACGACCACCCCGACCAGGGCGGTGGTGATCGCGCCGAGGAAGCCGACGGTGCTGAGCAGGCTGATCGGGATGTCCGTGAAGGAGAACACGCTGTCGAGCATGTACCGCACCCGCTTGCGCAGCGTCCAGCCCGAGCGCCCCTCGGAGCGCGGGACCCGGCTGTAGGGCACCTCGGTGCGCCGGAAGCCGACCCAGTACAGCAGGCCGACCAGGCTGGAGTGCGCCTCGCCGAGCGAGAGCAGATGACCGGCGACCTCGCGGGTGCAGCCGAACACGTCGACGCCACCGCGGGGGATCGCCGGGTTGATGAGCCGGCGGTACGAGCCCCAGAACGCGCGGGACAGGAACGACGACACCGCCGGGTCCGCGCGCGACTCGCGGCGGCCGATCGCGATGTCGGCGTCCCCGCTGCGCAGGACGTCGAAGAACTCCTCCATGAGCTCGGGCGGCTCCTGCAGGTCGGCGGCCATCACGCCGATGTACCGGCCGCGCGCCGCGGCGAGCCCAGTGCGGATGGCGGGGAAGGAACCGAAGTTCCGGGAGTGCACGACGATCTGGCCGGCGATCTTCGCCTCGGGGAGCAGCCGCTCCAGGACCAGCAGCGAGCCGTCGGGGGAGCCGTCCACGACGAACACGGCCTCGAGAGGCCCGGGCAGCCGCCCGGCGACGCCCTCGAGCCGCTCGATGACGGCGCCGAGCGTCGCCTCGTTCCCGTACACGGGGATCACCACGGAGAACTCCGGGACGACGGGGTCCGCCGGGGCGGCGGCCGCCGGCTCGGGTGCGGGGATGGCGGGAGGCTCGGTCACGCGAAGCCCCCCAGCGCGGCGGCGACGCGCGCCACCTCGTCGTCGGTCAGCTCCGGGAACAGCGGGAGCGACAGCACGCTCGCCGCGAGGCGCTCGGAGACGGGGAGGTGCACGTCGCCGAGGTCGGCCACCAGGGCGGGCTGGCGGTGGTCCGGCACCGGGTAGTGGACATCCGTCCGGACCCCGTGCGCCTGCAGGTGCACGACGAGGTCGTCGCGCCGGTCGGTCTCCACGACGGCGAGGTGCGCGGCGTGGTCGGCGCCCGCGGCCGGAAGCACCCGAACGCCCGCCGGGGCGGCGTCCGCGTACGCCGCGAGGATGGCCCGGCGGCGCGCGTTGCCTGCGTCGAGCCGGGGCAGCCGCGTGCGCAGCACGGCGGCCTGGACCTCGTCCAGCCGCGAGTTGACGCCGCCGGTCCGGCCGATCGTGTACTTGCCCCGCCAGCCGTACTGCCGCAGCTCGCCGACGGCCTGCGCGACGTCGGCCGACCGCGTCGCGACCGCGCCCCCGTCGCCGAGCGCCCCGAGGTTCTTCGTGGGGTAGAACGAGAACGCGGCGACGTCGCCGAGCGAGCCGACGCGGCCCTCGGGACGGGTGGCCCCGAGCGCCTGCGCGCAGTCCTCGACGACGCGGACGCCCAGCGGCTCGCACGCCGCCCGGACCGCCGCGACGTCGGCCGACCGCCCGTACAGGTGCGTCACGACGACGGCCCCCACCTGCGCGTCGAGCACCGGTGCGAGGGTCTCCGCGGTGAGCAGGTGGGTCACCGGGTCGACGTCGGCGTACCGGACCTCGAACCCCGCGCGGCGGGCGGCCGTGGTGGTGTAGCCGCCGCAGTTCGCCGCGGTGAGCACGACCGGGCGGTCGGCCGGGACGACCGCGCGCAGCGCGAGCTCGAGGGCGTCGGTGCCGCTCGCGACACCCAGGACGTGCGGGACGCCGAGGAAGGCCGCGAGGTCGTGCTCGAACCCGGCGTGCTCCGGGCCGTGCACGAGCCAGCCGGAGTCGACGACGCGGGTCATCGCGTCGACGAGCTCCGCGCGCTCCGTCCGCAGCGCGCGGGAGAGGTCGTTGAGCGGGACGGTGACCGACGGGTCCTGGACGGCGCTCACGACGCGAGACCCGAGGCCGGACTGATGGCGACGGACCGCGGTCCGTGGCGGAGAGGCGCACCCTGCATGGGCCAGATTGTTCCGTATGTCGCGATGAACGTGTGAATCTCCGGTGTGCGCGCCGGTCGAGCGCCCCGGGGCAGCCTCCGTGAGGCGGAGTCGGCCCCGGGGACCACGGGTCAGGCCCGGCCGTCGGCCAGCAGGCCCAGCAGGTAGGTGCCGTACCCCGACTTCACCAGCTTCTCCGCGCGCACCCGCAGGTCGTCGTCCGACAGGAACCCGCGGCGCCAGGCGACCTCCTCCGGCGCGCCGATCTTCAGGCCCTGCCGGGACTCGATCGTCCGGACGTAGTCCGAGGCCTCGAGCAGGGAGTCGAAGGTGCCGGTGTCGAGCCACGCGGTGCCGCGGGGGAGGACCTCGACCTGCAGCCGGCCCTGCTCCAGGTAGTGACGGTTCACGTCGGTGATCTCGTACTCGCCGCGCGCGGAGGGCTCGAGGTCCTTCGCGATCGCGACGACGTCGTTGTCGTAGAAGTACAGGCCCGGGACGGCGTACGACGACTTCGGCTCGGCCGGCTTCTCCTCCAGCGAGAGGGCCCGGCCCTGGTCGTCGAACTCGACGACGCCGTACGCGGTGGGGTCCGCGACGCGGTAGGCGAACACCGCGGCGCCGTCGAGGTCCTCGAACCGGGTCAGCTGCGAACCGAGCCCGGGGCCGTAGAAGATGTTGTCGCCGAGCACGAGGGCGGCCGAGTCGCCGCCGACGAAGTCCGCGCCCAGCACGAACGCCTGCGCCAGGCCGTTCGGCTCCGCCTGGACCGTGTAGCTGATCGAGATGCCGAACTGGGACCCGTCGCCCAGCAGCCGCCGGAACTGCTCCGCGTCGTGCGGCGTCGTGATGACCAGCACGTCCTTGATGCCCGCGAGCATCAGCGTGGACAGCGGGTAGTAGATCATCGGCTTGTCGTAGACCGGGACGAGCTGCTTGCTGACGCCGAGCGTGATCGGGTGCAGCCGCGTGCCGGACCCGCCGGCCAGGATGATGCCTCGCATCCGGCCATTCTGGCCCATCCGCGCCGGTCCCGGGGCGATCCGGGCGTGCACTAGGGTCGAGGGCCATCCGTTCCCCCGCGCGTCAGGAACAGCATGAAGGTCTTCGTCCAGATCCCGTGCCTCAACGAGGAGGAGACGCTGCCCGCGGTGCTCGCGTCGATCCCCCGGTCGATCGACGGGGTGGACGAGCTCGAGATCCTCGTGATCGACGACGGGTCGACGGATCGCACGGTCGAGGTCGCGCGGGAGCACGGGGTCCGGCACGTGGTCCAGCACTCGCGGAACCGCGGGCTGGCGCGCTCGTTCCGCGACGGCGTCGACTACGCGCTCGCCCACGGCGCGGACGTCGTGGTGAACACCGACGGGGACAACCAGTACCCCCAGGACCGGATCCCGGACCTGGTGCGACCCGTCCTCGACGGCGCCGCGGACATCGTCATCGCCGACCGGCAGACCGCGACGATCGCGCACTTCTCCCCGTTCAAGAGGCTCATGCAGCGCGTGGGCAGCCGGGTGGTGAACTACGCCGCCGACACGCAGCTGCCGGACGCGGCCAGCGGCTTCCGCGCGTACTCGCGGGACGCGCTCCTGCGGCTGAACATCGTCACCGAGTTCTCGTACACGATGGAGACGATCATCCAGGCGGGGCACAAGCGCCTGCGCATCGCGTCGCTCCCGGTCACGACGAACGCGAAGACGCGGGAGTCCCGGCTGTTCCGGAACATCTTCCACCACATGGCGAAGTCGGGATCCGCCATCGTCCGCAGCTACCTGATGTTCAAGCCGTACGTGCTGTTCGCCTGGTTCGCGGCGGTGTTCGGCGTCCTCGCCCTGGTGCCGGCCGTCCGGTTCCTGATCCTCTTCTTCGGGCCCTGGGACAACGACGGCAACGTCCAGTCGCTCATCTTCGCGGCGATCATGGCAGTGGCCGCCCTGCTCTCGGTGGCGCTGGGCATCCTGTCCGACCTGCTCCGCACCAACCGGACCCTGCTCGAGGAGCAGCTCGAGCGCATCAAGCAGATCCAGTACCCGCCGGTTCCTCGGCGGTGACGCGGCGGCGGCCCACCGCCGCCGCGACGCCCGCCGCGCCGGCGTCCGCGACGACCATGAGCACCCGGCTCACCAGGGCCACCAGCAGCGCGTCGGCGCTGCCGAGCACCGGCGCGAGGGCCAGGACGAGCGCCGCCTCGCGCGGCCCGGTGCCGGCAGGGGCGACGACCACCAGGAACCCGACGACCCAGGCCAGGGCGAACGCGCCGGTGCCCAGCACGACGGAGCGGGAGGCCGAGGCGGGTGCGAGGTCGTGGACGAGGACTGCCGCGTGCAGCCCGAACAGCAGCCACATGACCAGCGCCCAGCCGGCGGACCGGGCCAGGCCCGGGCCCGCCACGCGGACCTGCTGGTCGCCGCGGCGGGTGAGCCGCAGCCCCAGGGCGACGACGCGGTCGAACACGGGCGGCAGCAGGCCGACGACCCCCAGCGGCACCACCGCGACCGCCCACCAGTAGGTGGACAGCGACCCGGGTGACCCCGCCGCGAGCCCGACGACCGCGACAGCGCCACCCACGACGAGCAGCACGGCCAGCGCGCCGAGGGCGACGACGGCGCTGCGGGCGCGGCCCACGCGGTGCGCGCGGCCGAGCTCGGCCTGGGCGACCACCGCCCACACCCCGCCGGGGACGTACTTGCCCAGCTGGCCGTGGAAGTAGATCCGCGCCGCGGCGGCCAGGGGCGGCGGGGCGCCGGTGGCGGCGAGCATGCTCCGCCAGGACAGCATCTGCGCCACCAGCCCCGCGCACGCGAGCACGAGCGAGAGCACGACGGTCGCGGGGGTGAGGCGGGTGAGCGCGTGCGCGAGCTCCTCGCGGCGGGTCACGACCGACCACACGAGGAGGCCCGCCGCGAGCGCGAAGAACACCGCACCGACCACTGCTCGTCTCGATCGCACCCGCACCAGGGTAGGGGCCGCGGGTCGTCACCTAGGCTGTCCGGACCCAGCAGCGACCCTCGAGGAGGACCGGCGTGCCCGGAGTCGGACAGATCGCCCGAACGGCCTACGTGACGACGTCGCGCGCCGCACGGAGCGCCGCGCAGCGCACGGGGGTGTACGAGCGGCTCGACCGCCGGCACCGCGAGGACCCGCGCAGCATCGCCGGCCACCTGCGGACGCTGTTCGCGATCCACGACGTCGAGGACCTCGTGGCGCTGGACCAGCCGTGGTGGACGTACGACGCCATCGAGGCGGTCGAGCGGCACCTCGAGGCCCTCGGCGGCGCCGCCCGCGTGTTCGAGTACGGCTCGGGCGCGAGCTCGGTGTGGCTGGGGCGCCGCGCGACCGAGGTGCACAGCGTCGAGCACCACGCCGGCTTCGCCGAGGTCATGCGCCGGGTGCTCGCCGCGGCGGATCTCGCGGACACGGTCACGCTCCACGAGGTCGGTCCCGACGACGGCCCGGAGCCGCGGGTCCCGTCCGGTCGCCGGGGCGAGGAGGGTCGGGACTACGCCCGCTACGTCGAGGCGATCGACGCGGTGCCCGGCGAGTTCGACCTCGTCGTGGTGGACGGGCGCGCGCGGGTCGCGTGCCTGCAGGCCGCGGCTCGCCGGCTCGCGCCCGGGGGGATCGTGCTGTTCGACGACACCCAACGGCCGCGGTACGCGGCGGGGATCGCCGCCAGCGGGATGCACGTCCGCCGGTACCGCGGCTGGGTGCCGTCGCTGCCCTACCCCCGCGAGACCTCGGTCCTGCGGATCTCGCGGGCCTGACGGCCCACGCGGCGCGGCCCGCGCCGGTACCATCGGGGCGCCCACCGCCGCACGACGAGGAACGACGTGTACCGCCTGACGAACTCGATCCAGCACTACGCCTGGGGCTCGCCGACCGCGATCCCCGCCCTCCTGGGGACGGAGGCGACCGGCGAGCCGGTGGCCGAGGCGTGGTTCGGTGCGCACGCGAGCGCGCCCTCCCGGTGCCTGCGCGACGACGGCAGCGCCGGCTCCGCGCTGCCGGAGGTCATCGCCGCGGACGCGGCGGCCGTGCTCGGCGCGGACGTGGAGGCCCGGTTCGGCGCCCAGCTGCCCTACCTGCTCAAGGTCATCGCCGCGGACTCGCCCCTGTCGCTGCAGGTGCACCCGCACGTCGGCCGCGCCCGCGAGGGCTTCGACGAGGAGGAGGCCGCCGGCGTGCCGCTCGACGCGCCGCACCGCAGCTTCCGGGACCGGAACCACAAGCCCGAGCTCGTCTACGCGCTGACCCGTTTCGAGGCGCTGTGCGGCTTCCGCGCGCCCCGGCGCGCCGCCGAGCTGCTGGACGGGCTCGACGCGCCGCTGGCCAAGGAGCTGCGCGCGATGCTCGACGCGCAGCCGTCGGCGGCCGGCATCGAGGCGGTCTTCGAGCGGCTGCTGCGCCCGGCGACGCGCCCGAGCGCCGACGAGGTGGCCGAGGTCGCCGCGGCGTGCGAGGCCCGGCTCGCGGCGGGCTCGCCGTCGCCGCGCGCCGACCGCACCGTGGTGCGGCTGCGGGAGGCCTATCCCGGCGACCCCGGCGTGGTGACGTCGCTGCTGCTCAACCCCGTCACCCTCCAGCCCGGCGACGCGCTGTTCGTCCCCGCCGGCGGCGTGCACGCGTACCTCAGCGGCCTGGGCATCGAGGTGATGGCCAGCTCCGACAACGTGCTCCGCGCCGGGCTGACCCCGAAGCACGTCGACGTCGACGAGCTGCTGCGCAACGTCGACTACGTCGCGGCGCCGCCGATCCGCATCGCCCCCGAGACCTTCCACGGCGCGACCCGCGTCTACTACGCGCCGGTGGACGACTTCGAGCTGTCGGTCACCCGCGCGGTCGACGGCGCCGCCCACCCGCTCCCTGGCCGGGGGCCGCGCGTGCTGCTCTGCCTGGAGGGTCGCCTGGTCGTCTCGTCGGAGAACGACGGCGACCTGGAGCTGACGCAGGGCGGCGCGGCGTTCGTCCCGGCGTCCGACGGTCCGCTGCGGGTCCGCGGCGACGGCGTCCTGGTGCAGGCCGACGTCCCCTGACCGCCCGCCGGGCGCCGCTGCGGTCCACCGGTCGCGCGCCCGCCTCACGGCCGTTCTCCTCGCGGTCCCGGACGCCGCGCCCGTCGTGCTGCTCGCGGTCGGGCTGGCTGCCCTCCTCGCCGTCCAGGTCGGGCACCTCCGGCCCGTGGTGGTGCTCCCGGCGGCGCTCGCGCTCGCGGTCCTCGCGCTGCGGCACGCACCGGCGCCGCCGCGGGCGACCCGGGGGCAGGTGGCCGCGGTTCTGGGCGTCCTCGCGCTCGTCGCCGGCTGGGTCGTCGCGGGCCTGCGCACGGCGGCCGCGTACGTCGTGGTGAACCGCGACCCGGGTTTCCTCACCCTGCAGGCGATCTGGCTCGTGGACCACCCCGCGGCCCCGGTCCCGGTCGGGTCGGCGGCGGGTGTCGACACCGCGGTCCTGGCGGCGAGCGCCGGGACCGAGGCGTTCTGGCTCCACGACGGGGCGCTGTACGCGCAGGGCAACAAGATGCTCCCCGCCCTGCTCGCGGTGGAGGGCTGGGTCGGCGGTGAGCGGGCCGTGCTGGGCGGGAACGTGCTCGTCGGTGCGGTGGCCCTTCTCGCCGTCTTCGCGGCCGCGCGCCGGTTCGCCGGACCGCTGTGGGCTCTGGTGCCGACCGCGGCGCTGGCGCTGAGCCTGCCGATGCTGACGTTCACGCGTGCGGCGTACACCGAGCCGCTGACCGTGGCGTTCCTGTGCGGGGCGCTGGCGGTCGCGCACGGAGCGTGGCGTCCCACCCGCGCGACCCGTCGCGGCGACGGGGGCCGGGTCGCCCCGCACCTCCTCGCCGGCGCGCTGGTCGGCGCGGTCGGCGCGGCGCGGATCGACGGCGCGGTCGCCGTGGTCGGGCTCGCGCTCGGCTACCTGCTGGTCGGCGCCTCGCCGCTGGGCCGGCGGGACCGGCGCGCCGCGGTCCGGGCGGCGATCGCGGCCATCGGGGCCGGCGCGGCGATGGTCGCGCTCGGGATGGTCGACGTGCTGCGGCTGAGCCCCGAGTACGTGCGGGAGCACTCCTCGCAGCTCACGTCGCTGCTCGCGGCGACGGCGGCGGTGCTGGTGGCGGCGGTGGTGGTGCTCGTGCTGCCGGGTGGATGGCTCGGGTCGCTCCGGCGGTGGCTGCACCGCCGCCGGGTCGTGCTCGGCTGGTGCGCGGCGGGCGCGGCGCTGCTGCTCGGCGCCGTGCTCGCGTCGCGGCCGCTGTGGTGGGAGGGCCGGTTCACCGACCCGGCCTCCGGGTACGGCTACGCCGTGCAGGTGCTGCAGGCCGCGGCGGGGGAGCCGCTCGACGCGGCCCGGTCCTACGACGAGCGCACGCTCGCCTGGGTCGCCTGGTACCTGGGCGTGCCGGCGGTCGTGCTGGGGTTCGCCGGGCTGGCGGTGCTCGCGCGCCGGGCGGTGGTCGGCCGGGACCCGGCGTCGGCGCTGCTGGTCGCGGTGCTGGGCGTGGCTGCGGTGTTCCCGCTGGTGCGGATCAGCATCACGCCGGACCAGATCTGGGCGGTGCGCCGGCTGCTGCCCGCGACGCTGCCGGGGCTGCTGCTGGCGGCGACGGTGGCGCTCGCGGCGCTGGCGGGACGGTGGTCCGGCGGGGGCGTCGGAGTGGAGCGTTCTGCCCGACGCTCGCCGGCGAGTCGGGCAGCACGCACCACCCGGTTCCGCTCCGGCCCGTGGGGCGTCGCACGCCGGGCGGTCGCGGGCGGGCTCGCGCTCGCCGTCGTCGCGTTCCCTCTCAGCACCTGGCGGCCGGGTGCGACGGTCGTCGAGCTGTCCGGCCGGGCCACGCAGGCGCACGCCGTGTGCGACGCGCTCGACGACCTCGGCGTCGACCGCGTGGTGTGGACGCACTCGAGCCCGTTCCGGTACCTCGCGACGCTGCGGGTGCTGTGCGACGTCGAGGTGGTCGAGTTCGTGACGCCCCCGACGACGGCCGACCTGGCGGCGGTGCGCGCCGCGTGGGGCGGCGGCCCGGTGGCGGCGCTGAGCTTCGACCCGGGCAGCTACGCCTGGACGGTGCCGCCGGCCGAGTCGGTCGGGGGGACCGGGTCCACGACGCTCGGCCGGACGCTGACGGGCGTGCCGCGGACCGTCGACACGACGTGGAGCGAGGTCTGGATCGGCCTGGTGCAGCCGGACGGGACCGTCGCGCCGGCGGGCTGAGCGCGCCGCCACGATGTGACGACCTCATCGGTCGGGCGCACGCAGGAAGGCGGGTGCGACGCAGCCGGGGGCGCCGTCAGAGGCGCGCCGTGACCCGCTCGGACGTCGCGATCCGCTCCGCCCGGTCGGCGGCGTCCCCGGGCTCCGGGCGCAGCAGCACGACCGAGCCGCCGCCCGCCAGCACGCCGAGGGTCCCGAGCAGCGCCGACGCGGTGGCGCCCCGCTCGTCCGACACGGCCAGCAGCGCGCGCGACCCCGCGGGCACCGGCGCCGCCCCGGACGCCGCCGCGACCAGCCCCGCGTGCGGCACGGGGGTCGCGCCGACCTCCAGCGCGGGCTCCGCGGGCTCGACGGCGGGGGCCCAGCCGACGACGTCGCCGTACGTCATCACCGACTGCGCGGCGTCCAGCGCGCCCGCGGGCAGCTCGCCGTCGAACCGCCGCGCCAGCGCGGGCAGCGCCACCGCGACGACCCCGGCGCCGCGGCGCAGGTCGAGCGCCGCCGGGCGGTCGGAGACGACCACGTCGGCGGTCGCCGCCACGGCGTGCGCGTCGGTGGCGACCGTCGCGCCGACCCGCCACGCCGCCAGCGCCCACACGACGGTCCGCCAGTGCGGCGGCAGGTCCAGCAGCACGCGCGTGCCGGGGCCGGCGTCGAGCTCCTCGACGAGCAGGTTGGTGGTCTTGCTCACCCAGTTGTCGAGCACCGCGCCGGACAGCTCGATCCGCTCGCCGGCGGGTCCGTACCAGGTCACGCGGGGGCGCCCCGGCTCGCTGAGCAGGGCCGACAGGACGTCGGCGACGGAGGCGGCGGGACGGGGCGTCGAGAGGGGCACGGGAGCAGCCTAGGTGCCCGTGATATCGAGGATCCGGACATATCGCCCGGTAAGCGCTTCAGTACCAGTCTTCCGCTTGACTACGCGGAACGACACGCGTGTAATTCCCTGGAACGGGTGGCACGCGGGTGATCGCGGCAAGCCCCGCGGACCATCGACACGAGCACGACGGGGGAGGCACACATGTGGAGTCTGCTCGACGACGAGGGACCCTTCCCGTCCGAGGCGCGCACGTCCCAGCCCGAGGCGGTCGCGCCCGTGCTGCCGCTCTTCGGCACGCCCGAGGACGACGGCATCATGGGCTGGCAGGAGCGCGCCCTGTGCGCGCAGACGGATCCCGAGGCGTTCTTCCCCGAGAAGGGCGGCTCGACCCGCGAGGCCAAGAAGGTCTGCACCGGCTGCGAGGTCCGGGCGGAGTGCCTGGAGTACGCGCTCGCCAACGACGAGCGGTTCGGCATCTGGGGCGGCCTGTCCGAGCGTGAGCGCCGCAAGCTCAAGCGGCGTGTGGTCTGATCGCGCCCGCCGGGGCGCCTGACGTCGTGACCGCCAGCACGCTGCACCCCGGCGCGCCCACGACGGGCTCCCTCCCCACCGCCGCACCCGCGACGGCGGTGGTCGTCGCCCGCGGCGTCACCCCCTTCGTCGCGACGACGCTCCGCGCGCTCGCCGCCCAGACCCGCGCGCCCGCGCGCGTGCTGCTCGTCGACGCGGGCGACCGCCCCGACCCGGGGCTCGCCGCGGTGCTGCGCCAGGCGGGCCTCCCCGCGGGCACCACCACGCTGCTGACCGCCCCCGGCGCGCGGACCTTCGGCGACGCGGTGCGTGCCGCCGTCGCCGCTGAGGACGACCTGCCCGGCGGCGCCTCGCGCTGGCTGTGGCTGCTGCACGACGACTCCGCGCCCGACCCGGCCGCGCTGGCCGAGCTGGTGCGCGCCGTGCAGGCCGCGCCGTCCGTCGGCGTCGCCGGCGTGAAGCAGCGCACCTGGACGGCGCCCGCGCGGCTGCTGGAGGTCGGCGTCCGCACGTCGCGGTCGGGACGCCGCATGACCGACATGGAGCCGGGCGAGGTCGACCAGGGCCAGCACGACGGGCGCGAGGACGTGCTCGGCGTCGGTCTGGTCGGCGCGCTCGTGCGGCGGGACGTGTGGGCCGAGCTGCGGGGGACCGACCCGGCCCTCGGCCCGTTCGGCGACGGCCTCGACCTCTCCCGGCGCGCGCGCCTGGCCGGGCACCGGGTGCTCGTGGTGCCGTCGGCGGTCGTCCGGCACGCCCAGGCGGCCTACCACGGGCTCCGCGACCCCGGCACCGACCCGGCCTCCATCGTCGACCTGGACGCCGACGGCGAGCCCGACGGCGCCGACCCGCGGCGGTCGTACGCCGCGCGACGGGCCGCGCTGCTGCACCAGCGCCTGGTGTGGGCGCCGCTGCCCCTGGTGCCGTTCGTCGCCGCCATGGCCGTCCTGGCCGGGCTCGTGCGCGTGCTCGTCCGGATCGCGACCAAGGAGCCGGCCCTCGCCGCCGCCGAGCTCGCCGCGCCGCTGCGCGCGCTCGGCCGGCCCGCCGTCGTCGTCCGCGCCCGGGCGCAGGCCCGCCGCACGCGCGCGGTGCCGCGCCGGACGCTGCGG